>JAVJQK010000007.1 GCA_040218145.1 Sandaracinaceae bacterium
AGACGTTCCGGGCGAGACACGCCGAGTGCAAGGAGCGGTGGTGCGCGGGGGACCGGAGCGTGGTGTTCCCGGCGGGCACGTACTGGATGAAGAAGCACCACGCGGCGGCGTGCGAGCCGTTCCCGTAGATCGGCGCTGATCCCGAGAGTCTCATCGTGACCCTGGTGGCATCGCGCCGCCGGGGTCCGTCTGCGTCTCGTGCGGGAGTGTCTTGGGGCTCGTCGTGCGGCCTCTTCGGGGTCGATCTCGGGAGCTCGAGGGGCCAGGGTCGCCCGCCGCGGCCCCAAGCGGCGTCGAGTTGCGGACGTATCACAAGTTTAGTTGACCCGGTACCAGGGGCCGGCTTTTCTCAGCCTCAGATCAGCGGGTTGATGCGCTCGAGGTCGGAGCCGCCGGCGTAGCCGTAGCTGCCGACCGAGTGGTAGCCGTAGACCGTGATGCCGACGGGCCGGGCGGCGTCGACGGTATGGGCGCCGGCGTCGACCGGGCAGGTCACCGCCTCGTAGTTGGTGCCGTCGATCTCCCCGGCGGGCTCGTAGGTGCAGCGGGACATGAACTCGTCGCCGCGGATGTCTCCGCCGTCCAGGAGCACGCTCGTGCCGACCGGGGCGCTGATCACCACGTAGTCCACGCTGAAGGTGCTCGGGGTGAGGAAGACGTAGCTCTCGCGGTACTGCTGGTAAGGCGGATAGAGGATCATCGAGGGGTCGCCGCCGTGGCCGCTCTTCCAGTCGTCGACCCAGCCCTGGCTGACCAGGATCTGCTCGATGCTCACCGGGGCGTCGGCGCGCATGACGAACGAGCGCTGGGAGTAGAACTCTCGCCACTGGCCCGGCTCGAGCACGAAGGAGTCGTTCGGGGCCGGGAGGTTGGTCGTGATCGTGGTCCGCGCGCGGTCCGACATGACCCGGTAGATGTCTGGCTCCGCCCAGGAGCGACCGCGCTGCGGGCTACGCGTCATGACGAAGTCACGGCCCCACGCGGTGGTCGGGAAGACCTGCTCCTCGAGGTGCTCGGTGCAACACCAGTCGTCCGGCGCGCCGCCGGGCGGGGTCGGCACGCCGTCCGTGTTCAGCGGCGCGATGCCCCGCTCTCCACCACTGAAGACCGCCACGGGCGCGCTCGACTCGACGACGGTGCCCGTCAGGTCTCCAGGCGCCCCGTCGCTCTCCAGGTTGAGCACGTCGTACGCACCCAGCACGGTCTCGTAGACCTCGCCCGCGGCGAGCGGGCCGATGCCCAGGCCGTAGTTGTCCCCCACGATCGGCGCGCCCGCGGTGACCCGCACTGTGGTCCCCGCCTGGGTGCCGACGATGGTCACGAAGGAGCGATCCGGGATGCCCTCGATGTTGCCGAACGGCTCGATCGGGTTCGCGCTCCCCCATCCCAGGATCCGATGATGCCCGTCCAACCCGCTGGCCGGGATCAGGAGCGAGGCGTCGTTCGAGAACGACTGGACGATCGGGTTGAACTGATACGCGACGACCGGGAAGTTCGTGGTGATGCGATAGGCGTGGCTGCTCAACCAGGTGCCCCGCGTGTCGGCGTTGTCGGTCTGAGGCCCGTCCACCTCACGCTGGTCCAGCGAGATCTCGAGCACGTCCCGCGGACCGACGGTCCCCTGGAAGACCTGTCGCTCCACCGGCGCCGAGCCCAGCGGCGCGTCGTTGACGAAGACCCGCACCGTCGCGGTCACGTCCGAGGGGTTCGCGATGGCCACCGCGTACTGCTCCGAGTAGGCGTCCTCACTCACCAGGGGCCCGTTCGCGTACGCGTTGTCGAGGTCCACCGCCCAGTACTCGCAGCCGATGTTCGAGCGGTTCGACACCGCCTCCTCACACGCACCCCGACACTGCCCCACGCGTCCGGCGGCGCTGCACACCTCGTCCCCCGCGCAGCTGGTCTCGATGTCGTATCCCGAGCCGTCCGCGCGGCAACGGTAGAGGTCGGAGCCGTTGCACATGTAGTGGTCGGGCCGACACGCGACGCAGCCGACGCCCTCGGCGCAGACGGTGTCCCCGGTGCACGTCATCTCCGGAACGAGCTCTCCGCCGAGGCACCTCGCGACCACCTCGCCCGGCTCACAGTAGGTGCGCCCGTTCTCGCATGGGCCAGCGTCCGCCACCGACCCGTCCGGGTTCCCCGGGGGCATGCCACCCCCGGTGCTGCAGGCCGCCAGCGTGAGGACGAGGGTGAAGACCGAAGCGAAGGCTCGAGCTGCGTGATGTGCCATCGCGCCACCCGTGCGCCCGCGCCACCGTCAGCGATCACGAGGAGGGCAGGCCCTTGTGCGTTCCGTCACCAGACATACACGGCCTCTTCACCGTGTCGCTCCACGAGCGCGTCGACGTGGGCCAGCAAGAACTGCCGCCGCGCCTCGAGGTTTCGGAGCTGCCGCGGGTCCAGGGTCGGCGCGAGGGGATCCTCCGCCAGCCGCGCCTGGTAGGCGTCCACGTCCAGGCTCCGCACCGCATCGACGGTCGAGCGGCGGAAGCGCTGCACCTGCCGGAGCCGCCGATCCATCAGCGGGATGCGCGCCCGGCCGAGGGTGAACGCGGCGGCGTTGTCCAGGAACATCAGGGGCCCGCCCTCGCCGACGGTGCGGATGTTCGTGTTGTTGCCACCCCAGCGGTCGAGGTTGTGGCTGAGGTAGTCGAAGACGATCAGATCACTCATCTCCGCCGGACGGTCCGCGACGTCCGGCTCGGGCGCCGCCGGCACGGTGCGGGTCCGCCCCGCGGCCCGCGCGCGCCGGTACGCCCCAGGGCGCTGGAACGGAGAGATCTCGGGCGGCTCGCCCTCGATCAGGAGCCAGCGCTCCCACCCGTCGGGCAGCGCGACGGGGCGGAGCCGCTCGGGCACCCACCAGATGAACGCGCCCTCGATCGTGCCGTCCGCGCCCGGCCGCAGCTCGTCCACCCGCGCGTCCGAAGACGCCACCGCGGCGAGCGCGTCGTGCGGCAGGGCCCGCGCGACCGACGGCGCGGTCCGACCGAACCCGAGCTCGCGGTCGAGGTGGTACGCGGCGATCTCCGCCGTCCAGTTCATCCCGTTGAACGACTGCGCGGGCTTGAAGTAGCCCTCGGTGCCGTCGTCGAGGGTGACGCGGAAGGAGAGCGAGCGGCCGCCGTGTCCTCGGCGCACCTCGGCGACGTCCCCGCGCGAGAGCGCGCGTCGGATCGGCGCGTCCCGGTGCTCGAAGAAGCGGTCGGCGCGCACGGCCTGCGCAGGCGGCGCCGGCGCTTCGTCCGCCACCGCGCGCTCGGCCACTTCGACGGCGACGAGCGCGGCCGCGACCTCGGCGGAGACCTCGGCCTCCTCCTGGACGAGCTCCTTGCTCTGCTTGGGCGCCAGGTTCGCCGCGCCAGCGCTCGCGGAGGCCGGACCCTGACCGAGGGCGATCAGCAGCAGGATCAGACCCACCCCCCGCCACTTCATCCGGGTCGACCGTGTCCAGCTTGCCGCGCTCCCGTTTCCAAGCTTCCTCATCTTCGCGCCTTCCTCCCCGGGAAATCCCCGTGTTTCGAGGGACGCTGCAGGGAGCGGGCCAGCGGATCGGTGGTTGCAGTGGGTCGTCTCCGTGAAGACGTCGCTCATCGTGGTCCTCCTGCTCCTTCCCCTGACCGCGCTCGCGCAGGAGGGGGAGATCCCGCGCACGCTCGACGCCCCCACCGATGTCTGGACCGAGCCCAACCCGGGCCTCCGTCACCTCGACCGCCGCTACGCGCGCCCCTCCATCCGCGTGCACGCGCTCGTCGTCGACACCCGCGTCGAGGGGGTCCGGCTCGTCGCCACCCCGGAGTCGGAGCGCTGGGGCACGGTGACCGACTTCGCCGAGCGCCACGAGGCCGCGGCCGCCATCAACGGAGGCTTCTGGGGTCTCTGGCAGAGCCCACACGGGATCACGGCCGGCGGCGGCGCGCTCTGGGAGCGGAGCACCCCCGATCCGGACTTCGGTCACTTCGGCGTGCTCGCGAGCGGCCGCGGCGTGGTGCGCGGCCCGGGAGAAGGCGAGGACGATCGCAGCCTGGCGCAGCTCAGCGAGGCGGTCGCCGGTCGGCCCATCCTCGTCGACGCCGGCCAGGTCGACACCGCTGGGCTCGACGCGTTCGAGGCCGCGAACCTCCGGCAGCCGCGCACCGCCGTCGGGGTGTCCCGAGACGGCCGCACCTTCGTGCTCGCGGTCGTCGACGGCCGCCAGGGCCACAGCGTCGGCTTCACCCTCTATCAGCTGGCCCGGCTGCTGGTGGAGCTGGGCGCGCACCGCGCGATCAACCTCGACGGCGGCGGCTCGAGCGCGATGGTGGTCTCTCGCGAAGGCGGCCTCGTGACGTCGCCCGCGCGCGGGCGCTGGGTGCGCGCCCTCGGCCTCGGGGAAGAGGAGACCCGGCAGGTGCGCACGGAGGACGGCGCCACCGACGTGTACGTGCGCGGCGTCGAGCGCGAGGTGATGAACCACATCGCGGTGATCGCGCCGCCCCCGACCCACGACGTCGCGGTGCGCGGGGTGGACAGCGCGCTCGCCGATGGGCTCGGGCCTTCGGACCGCGGCGTCGCCGTCCTGGCTCCCGCCCGCTCGTCCCCGATTCGCCTGGGCCAGCTCCGGGAGGTGCTGATTCCGGCCCTCTACCTCACCGCTCCAGCCCTGCTCCTGCTGGGCGTCGTGGTGCTTCGACGCCGCCGCCTCTCATGAGGTCGAGAGCAGCCCGGCCAGCGCCGAGGGCGGGATCTCGTAGACCTTGCTGCAGTAATCGCAGGTGATGTGCAGCGACTCCTCGCTCGACATCAGGTCCTCGATGTCGGTGCGCGGCAGGGTCGCGAGGCTGCTGAGCACCCGGACGGAGCTGCAGTGACACCCGAAGCGGAGCGCGGTGTCCTGCGTCTTCTCGAAGGGCATCTGCCACAAGATCTCGGAGAGCATCTCGTCGGGGTCGCTCTGGATGGCTCGCACCACCTTGGGGATGTCGGAGAAGTCCGCGTCGAGACGCTCGGTCATCACCGCGAGCGGCGCCCGACTCACCTCGGGCAGGAGCTGCACCAGGTATCCGCCCGCCGCGACCAGCTCGTCGCCGTCGAACACACACCCCACGCGGGCCACCGACGTGATCTGCTCGGAGCTCTGGAAGTAGCCCATCAGCGCGCCGCTGATCCCCGACGCGGGCACCTCGACCATGCCCTGATTGACCGCGCCCGTCGGGAGGGTCCGCATCATCACGAGCACCGCGCCGGGCTCGATCGACACCTCGTCGAGCCCCTTCGGCCGCTGGATGAGCCCGCGCGCGCTCCCGTCGGGGTGGCTGTCGCCGACGAGCGTCCCGCGCTGGTCGGGCCCCCGCACGATACCTTGCACGCGGTAGGTGGGGGCCATGGTCAGGCGCACGAGGATCGTCCCGCTCAGCACGTCCGCGAGGTTCTTCGCGTTGTCACCGGTGATCTCCTGCGCGTCGATGGATCGACGCACGGTCTCGGTGGTGCGCATGACGATGACGCGAAAGGCGCCGTCGTGGGTGACCGCCGTCACGGCGCGATCGGGGCTCGCTTCACTCTCAGCCATGGTGACGCCAGGTGTACGTCTCCAGGGCCTTCGGCGCCACGACGCTTCTTTGCCCGGAGCACCCCGGGCGCGGCATCATTGGATCGTGGCGGAGAGCGAGCGTCAGAGGCTCGGCGACATGCTGGTGGCAGCCGGCCTGGTGACCGAGGAGCAGGTCGAGGAGGCGCTGGCCAAGCAGAAGCAGCTCGGCCAGCGGCTGGGCGAGACCCTGGTCAGCCTGGGCTACGTGAGCGAGCCCCAGATGACCCAGATCGTCTCCAACCAGCTCACCATCCCCTGGGTGAATCTGTATCACGTGGACTTCAGTCGCGAGCTGCTCGACCTCGTGCCGGCCAGCCTCGCGCAAGAACACTCCCTCGTCCCGGTGTACGTTCGGAACGTCCGTAGCCAGGGCGATACCCTCTACATCGCGATGGAGGACCCGATGAACCTGGACGTCCTCCAGCTCGTCGCCGACCGGGTGGGCTTGCCGGTCAAGCCCATGGTCGCGTCGCCGACCGACATCCAGAACGCCATCCGCGTCTACTATCTCGGGCTCGCCCCGCTCGAGGAGGCGCCGAAGAAGTCCTCGCTCCCCGCCCCGCGCCGGTCCGACATCGAGGAGCTCGAGCTGGGCGACGACGAGCTGCAGGAGCTCGCCGACAGCATGGCGCCCCCCGCCGCGGCATCGCCCGACGAAGGCGCTCCCGCCGACGGAGAGGTGGAAGAGGACGAGGGGCCCACCGCCACGCCGTCGATCCCGCCCCCGGCTCGTCCGGCGGGCGGCTTCCTCACCCTGACCCTGCTCGACGGCACGCAGGTGCGGCTGCCCTCCCCGGGCGCGAAGAAGGCCGCGGCGGAGACAGAAGAAGAAGAGAAGCCGGCGGAGCGCGGGCTGACCACGCGCGACCTGATCCACGCGCTCCAGGCGCGCGCCGCGGGCGAAGACGTCTCGGACGTGGTGGCCGAAGATCAGTGGGAGCCGCTCGTGGCCGCGCTGCTCTCGGTGCTGCTCCGCAAAGGCCTCATCTCCGACTGGGAGTTCGTCGACGAGTGGAAGAAGCAGCTCCGCAAGGTGAGCCGCGCGGCGAAGAAGAAGCGACGAGACGAATGACCTTCTTTCTCACCCGCCCGCTCTCGATCGATCCGAAGGAGGTCGTCCGAGGCGAGGTCGAGGTCCGGACCTTCGAGCACGTGCGCGTGCCCACCCGCGACGAGATCGCGCGCGGCGCCCGTGGCTGCTCCACCCTCCTCACCCTCGTCAGCGACCCCATCGACGCGACCCTGCTCGACGCCCTGCCCGAGCTGAAGCACGTCGCCCAGGTCGCCGTCGGCTACGACAACGTCGACGTCGAGGCCTGCCGACAGCGCGGCGTGATCGTCACCCACACCCCGGGCGTCTTGACCGACGCGACGGCCGACCTCGCGATGACGCTGCTCCTCGCGGTCGCGCGCCGGGTCCGCGAGGGGGAGCAGCTGCTCCGCGACGGACGCTTCGACGGCTGGTCTCCGACCATGTTGCTCGGCATGGAGCTCCGGGGCCGCGTGCTCGGGATCTACGGCTTCGGCCGGATCGGGAGAGCGGTCGCGGCGCGCGCGCGGGCCTTCGGCATGGAGGTCGTCTACTGCTCCCGGTCCGAGGTCCCGGGCGAAGACGCGCGCCGGGTGAGCTTCGACGCGCTCCTCGCCGAGAGCGACGTCATCAGCGTGCACGCGCCGCTGACCGACGAGACCCGGCACGCCTTCGGCGCCGACGCCCTCGCCGCGATGAAGCAGGGCTCGATCCTGATCAACACCGCCCGGGGCCCGATCGTGGACGAGCGCGCGCTCGCCGCCGCGCTCGAGTCCGGCCCGCTCTTCGGCGCGGGCCTCGACGTCTACGAGCACGAGCCGGCCGTGCACCTTCAGCTGCTCGATCGCGACGACGTGGTGCTCCTGCCCCACCTCGGGAGCGCGACCTCCGCCGCCCGGCGCCGCATGGCCGAGACGGCGCTCCACGACGCGCTCGCGGTGCATCGCGGAGAGGCGCCCTCGTTCCTCGTGCCGGAGCTCGCGTGAGCTTCGACTTCACGGCCCCCTCGCGCCCGGTGGGCCTGTCCCTCGTCGGCGGCCGCGGTCACTACGAGTCGGTCGTCGCGGCGGTCCAGGGAGCCAAGATCAGCGTCTGGATCGCGACGGCGAACCTCAAGGAGCTGATGGTCGAGGAGGCGTCGATCGGCCGCAAGAAGCGCTGGCGCAGCGTGCTCGAGATCTTCGATCGTCTCGCCCAGCGCGGGGTCGAGCTCCGCATCCTGCACGCGGGCTTCCCCTCGCGCGCGTTCCGGGACGCGTTCGACCGTCACCCGCGGCTCGTCGAGGGCGGCCTCGCTCTGCGCCAGTGTCCGCGCGTGCACCTCAAAACGGTCATCGTCGACGGGCGCCAGATCTACCTCGGCAGCGCCAACTGGACCGGCGCCGGGCTCGGGGCGAAGGGCGACGCGAGGCGGAACTTCGAGCTCGGCATCTGGAGCGACGACGAGCCCTTGCTCGACCACGTCCAGGGCCTCTACGAGCGCCTCTGGAGGGGCACGGAGTGCGCGGCGTGCGGCCGGAGAGACGTCTGCGACGACCCGCTCGACACTCTTTGAGCGAGCCAGAGAAGATCGCGCGGCGCCGTGCGTCCGAGCCCCCATGCGAACCCTCGCCCTCTCCGTGCTCCTCCTCGCGCTGCCGCTCGGCGCCTCGGCCCAGGCCACCGAGATCCAGGAGACCCTCCGTCAGGCGCACCCCGCGATCCGCGCGTGCGTCGAGCGCTCCGTCGCCGCCGGCGAGCAGCCCGCCGACCGCGTCGACGTCATGACGCGCATCGAGCCGTCGGGCCGCGTCTCCGAGGCGCGCGTGTCCCGACCCGAGGCGCACCCCCGCTTCGCGCGCTGCGTCGAGTCCGCCGTGGAGCGCCTCCGCTTCCCGCGCCAGGCGGAGGCGGTGACGGTCCGCTTCCCCCTATGGACCGCTCCCCGCCGCTGAGGCGCCACAACGCGGGGGGCTCGCGCCCTGAAGCGCTTCGGTGAGGCGCCCCTCCAGCGACTGCACGCGCGGGTCGGCGTCGACGCCCGAGACGCCGGGGCGCCGCGTCCCCAGTCCGAGGCGAGGCAGGGCCGCCGGCACACAGCCCTCCGTCAGGCCCCCCTCGGCGATCTCGATCAGACGCGCCGCGTGACTCTCGCCCGGTCGCGCGCTGTTGGGCCAGGTCAGGGTGCCCTCCGCGACGAGGTCCGGGCCGTGCACCCAGGCCCAAGCGAGCCGGGTCTGGCCGCTGTGGGCCCAGCTGCCGGAGCCAAACCCGTACCGGAAGAGCGGCTCGATCCGGAAGCGACGGCGCAGCCCGCGCGGTGGCGACACGTGTCGGATCCCCACGCGCCGAAGGGACACCGCCTCCGCCAGGAAGAGCATCCACGCGGCCTCGCGCAGGTTGTCGAGCGGGACGTGGCCTGCCTGGAGAGTGATCGCGCTGGGCTGGGCGCGACGGTCGACGCTGCCGTCCACTCCGAGTGCCATCCCGCGGCAGCTCCGGGCCACGTGTGCGGCGCCGGTCGTGAGGTCGTAGGCGCGCACCTCGTCGCAGTACCGGTAGTGGCCGCGGCGCCCTCGGAGGACGAGCCAGCCGCGCTCGGGGCGGCGAAAAGAGGCCAGGGGCAAGGTGCCGCGACGGGGCACGCTGGCCGCTACACATCTTCCCCAGTACACCCATCGTTCTTCGGGAGAAACCCGATGGATCGCGCTCGCGCAGTCGCGCCCGCGGGCGCGAGCCGCGTCCGAATGCTCCTGCGCTTCGAACGCGGACTCTGCGCGGACACGCCATCCACGGGTCGCCGCTCCGCAGTCGCCGTCGCCTTCCGGACAGAGGAGCGCGCGCAGGGCGGGCGAGGCGGCGTCGAGCGCGAGAGGCGTCTGCATCTCGGGCGGGATCAGGAGATCTCGTCCACCGTCGAGCAGACCGAAGAGCCAGGTCCGACCGCCCTCGGCCCACCACGCGCGGAATGTCGGCAGCGACTCGAACCAGGGCCACTCGCCAGTCTCCCGAGCGACCTCCAGGCAAGGCTCGTCCCCTACCCGCGCCCACTCCGCGCGCAGCGCTTCGAGGTCCGCGCCCACCTCGAGGCGACGATGGAAGGACCGGAGCGCGTCGGCCGCGCGGCGCGCTTCGCCAGACCCGGGGTCGCAAGGCTCGACCCAGCCCTGCGCCGCGCTCACGGCCGGGACCCACCAAACGAAGGCGATGAAGAGGAGGCAGCGCATCGCCTCCTCGACGCCTCGTCGGCGCAGAGGTTCCCGGGGGGATCAGCGGCCGTAGTTGGCCGGGTCGACGACGGAGATGCAGAACGAGCGCTCGCCGCGCTCCTCGTCGACGATCTCCGCGATCACGTCGCCCTCGCCGCCGCCGGGCCCCTCGGTGGCCAGGACCTCGTTCGCGGCGAGGCAGATGAAGTCCTCGCTCACCCGGCACGAGGCGTCGGTCTCGCAGGGCTTCATGCAGGCGGTGAAGGTGAGGCGCGAGGGCTCGGGGCGGAACCGCACGCACACCGCGTCATCGGGGCAGGTGTCTGCGTCGCAGCCGAAGATCGTGCAGGCCCCGCTGGGCTGCGAGAGGTCGCACTGGCGGTCGCCGTTGATGGAGCAGTCGAAGGAATTGTTGCAGCCGTCGCCGATCTGCGGCGCGCAACCTACCGAGATCACGGCGAAGACGAGCAAGAGGAGGCGAAGCGGGGACCGCATGGGCGGCGGAGCATAGCCGAGGGGTCCGGTCGGGGCACGTGCGGTACAAAGGGCCTGTGGAATCTCCGCGGCCCGCGGCACGGTTCGTCCCGGCGATGCGACTCGCGTCCGTCAGCCTCTGCGTCTGTCTCTGCCTCGCGAGTGAGGTCGCCGCGCAGGCCGATCCGTTCGAGCCGGTCGCGCCGCTCGTCCGACAGCGCGAAGACGCGCGGGCTCTCGCCGCGCTCGGGCGCCTCCCTCGGCCCGTCCGTGAGGGGCCGCGCGGTCGGTACCTGCGGGGGCGACTGCTCGAGCGACTCGGTCGGTGGGCGGACGCCGCGGAGGCGTTTCCGGTCGGCGAGGCGTCGGCGGGGCTGCCGGAGTCGGTCCGGCGGGACGCGACGCGCCGCCGGGCCATCGCGCTCGCGCGGGCCGGCCGCTGCCTGGACGCCATCGCGCTCTTCGAGACCCTGGGCGACGAGCCGCTCGCACAGGCGCGGGCCGCCGAGTGTCGGCTCGCGGCCGGGCGCGACGACGCGGTCGAGGCGCTGCGCGGCGTCGTGCGGCGGCGCGCGCCGGTGGTGGACCTCTTCGCCGCGCGCTTCGAGCTGGCCGAGGCGCTCGCGCGGACGGGCGAGGCGGCGGAGGCGCGGGAGGTGCTGACGGAGCTGGTCATCGACCGGGTCGAGCACCCGGAGGCGGGGCGGGCGTGGGCCGCGCTCGAGGCGCTGACCGAAGGCGAGGTCGCGCTGAGCTTCGATCAACGCATGCGGCGCGCGGACCGGCTGATGGAGGTGCGCCGCTATGACGCCGCGCTGACGGAGCTCGACGCGGCCGGGCGCCCGCAGGCCCGCGCGGACCTCCGACGCTTCCTGCACCTGCGCGGCATGTCGCTCTATCAGACGCGCCGCCGCTACGAGGAGGCGGCCGAGGTGCTCGGCGAGAGCGCGCGGCTCGGCGGCGCGGACGCGGCGGACGACGAATTCCACGCGGCGCGGGCCCTCTCGCGCGCGGACCGGGATCGCGAGGCGGTCGCCGCCTATCGGCGCTTCGCGCGCCGTCACCGCGCCCACCGCCGCGCGGCCGAGGCGAGCTACCTCGCGGCGTGGCTCTCGCTCCGCCACGGCTTCCCGGGCGGCGAGCGGCAGATGAGCCGCTTCGTGCGGAGCGCCTTCGCGGATCGCGCGCCGCGCCTCGCCCGCGACGCGCGCTGGCAGCTCGCCCTGCGCGCCTTCGAGCGCGGTCAGCACCGCCGCGCGGCCGAGCTCTTCCAGCGCTACGCCGAGACGGACGCGCAGCCGCTCGTGCGCGGGCGTGGGCTCTACTGGGTCGGGCGCGCGCACCACGCGCGGGGCGACGAGCGCGCCGCCATCGCCGCTTATCGCGAGGCGCTCTACGTCGAGCCGCTCCACTGGTACGCGATGCTCGCGCGGCAGCGCCTGGTCGAGCTCGGGCAGGACGCGCCGCCGCCCTTCCCCGAGCCACCCGCGGAGACCGACGAAGCGGACGCCGCGGTGGCCTGGCCGGAGGACGTGGCGCTCTACGCCGCGCTCGGCCTGCGCGAGGACGCGCGCGACGCGCTCCGGGGTCGCGAGCGCGCGCTGCGCGAGGCGGGCGGGCTGCGCGCCCTCGTCGCTGCCTATCAGCGGCTCGGCGAGCCCTCGCGGCTGGTGCGCCTGGTCGGCGGGCCGTCCACCACGCGGCGTCGCCAGCGGCCTGGCCCGGGCGATCGCTGGCGATGGGACGCCGCGTACCCGCGGCCCTGGCCGGGCGCGGTCGGGGCCGCGTCGCGCGCGGCGGGGCTCTCGCCCGCGCACCTCTACGCCATCATGCGGCAGGAGAGCGGCTACGACCCGGACGCGGTGAGCTACGCCGACGCGATCGGCCTGATGCAGCTGATCCCGCCCACGGCCGAGCGGCTCGCCGAGGGCCTCGGGCTCGAGCTCGAGCGGGAGATGCTCTTCGACCCGGCCGTCAACGTGCGCCTCGGCGCGGCCTACGTCGGCGCCCTGGTCGAGCGCTTCGGGCTGCCGCTCGCGTTCGCCGCCTTCAACGCGGGCGAGCACCGCGTGGACGAGTGGCTCGAGGAGCAGGGCCGCACCGAGCTGGATCTCTTCGTCGAGCGCATGCCCTATCAGCAGACCCGGAACTACGTGCGCCGCGTCACGACGCATTACGCACACTATCTCTACCTGGACGACCCCGACTCCGGCTGGCCCCTGACCCTGCCGAGCCACGTCGGCGACGAGTGACCCTCGGATCGCCGTTGCCGCGGCGTCCCCGGGGCTTACCCCTCTTCGTACCTGATGCGGCGCGACGCGGGGGGCGGCGCGCTCGACGGAGAGGCTCACATGAAGCGAGCTCGAATCACGCGAACACTTTCGCTGGCGCTCTGCTGCGCCTGCTTCCTCGCCGCCTGCAACGACGTCGAGGGGCCCGCTGGCGACGGGAACGCCTACCTCCTGCGCGTCGAGAACGTCGCGGGCCCCGTGTTCCCGACCGCGCTCTCGCCCGGCGTCTGGCTCGCCCACGAGGACGCCGACCCGCTCTTCACCGAGGGGGAGCGCGACCGGGGCGAAGGGCTCGAGGCGCTGGCCGAAGACGGCGATCCGAGCGCGCTGGCCGCGTCGCTCGACCCCGCGCTCTCGGGCCGCTTCGGCGACGCGCCGATCCGACCGGGCGAGTCGATCGAGGTCGTGGTCTTCCGCACGCCAGGCGCGTCACGGCTGAGCTTCGCCACGATGGTGGTCGAGTCCAACGACGTCTTCCTCGCGCCGAGCGGAGCCGGGATCGACCTGGCCGCCATCCGCGAGGAGACCGACGTCACCGACCAGCTCCAGCTCTGGAACGCGGGGACCGAAGACGACGAGGCGCCCGGCCTCGGGCCGCACCAGGCCCCGCGGCAGTCGGCTCCCGGAGCGGGCCCGGTCGAGGGGGTGATCCGACACTTCGAGTCGAGCACGCGTGCCCTGCCGCTCAGCTTCGACGTGGCGGAGATCCGGGTGACCGAGGCCGACGGCACCTACACGCTCACGGTCGAGAACGTCTCGGCCGACCGCCGGAACTTCGTCACGCCGATCTCGCCCATCTTCTGGGCGCTCCACACCGAAGCGCACCGCGTCTACACGGAGGGCGAGCCGGCGCCGAGCGGCGCGCTCGCGGAGCTGGTGGAGATCGCCGACGCGCGGGCCCTGGTGCGGGCCGCGATGGAGGCGCCGGGCGTCTCGGCGGCGGGGGTCGCCAACCAGCGCGTGGGCACGGGCGACTTCGGGCTGGCTCGTCCCGGTGACGCGTTCGAGATCGTCGTCACCCCGGACGCGGAGCACCCGCGGCTGACCATCGCGACGATGCTGACCGCCACCAACGACGCGTTCCTGGGCTTCCCGGGCGAGGGCCTGCGGCTGCTGAACGAAGACGGAAGCCCGCGGAGCGCGGCCGAGGTGGAGCGCGACGCGCGGCGGAGCCTGGTGATCTGGGACGCGGGGACGGAGCTCAACGAGGTCCCCGCGGGCGGCTTCCACCAGGGCCCCGAGGGCTCGCTCGACGACCTCGACGACGACCCCGACCCCACCGTGCGGCGCTACGACGACTTCACCAACGACGTCGCGGGCCCCGGCGCGAACGGGCTCGTCGAGGTCACCATCCGGCACACCAGCGGGACGACCTTCGAGGTCAGCGTGGCCAACCGCTCCGACCGCATGCGCTTCCAGGCGCTCCTGACCCCGTTCGTGTGGATCGTGCACGACGAGACGGACGGCTTCTTCTCGGCCAACGGCCTCCAGTCGCCCGGGCTCGTGGAGCTCGGCGAGGACTGCCTGACCAACCTGCTCCATCAGGAAGTGCAGATGATGGAGAGCGTGATCAGCTCGGGCGTGGCGAGCGTGCCCGACATGGGCACCGCGTCCGCGCCGATCTTCCCCGGCGAGAGCTTCACGTTCGAGGTCACCGCGGACGCGGCGCATCGCTACTTCAACCTCGCGTCCATGCCCTATCCGTCCAACGACATGTTCGTCGCGCTCGAGCCGCCGGGCGTGGCGCTGCTCGACGAGGGCGGCGCCCCGCGCTCGAGCGCGGCCATCGCGTCCGACGTCCAGGCGCGGCTGTTCGCGTGGGACACGGGCACCGAGGCCAACCAGGCGGGCGGCGGCGGCCGCGACAACGTGCCGCTCCAGAACAACGAGGGCCTCACCGACGTGGGCGCGTCGGAGGGCGACGGGAGGGTGCGCGCGCAGCCCGATCCCACGTTCCACTACCCCGCCCCGTCGGAGCTGGTGCGCGTGACCCTCACGCCCATGAACTGATGTGAGGAACTGAGCGCGCGGCGGGGGAGCGCGCTAACCCTCCGGGGTGCGCCGCGTCACCCGCCGCTACGACGATCCGCTCGACCGCGTCTGGCTCACTGCGGCCGAGCGCGTCGGCCTGCGTGTGCGGCGGAGCGCGGACGCCTTCGCGTCGACCGACGGTCGCGGCACCCTGATCATCGGCAGCGCCGACACGCTCGACCCGGACGACTGCCTCGCGCAGATGATCTTCCACGAGCTCTGTCACTCGCTCGTGCAGGGGCCCGAGAGCTTCGCCCAGCCCGACTGGGGGCTCGACAACGAGGGCGCGCGCGATCTCGTCCGCGAGCACGCTTGCCTGCGCCTCCAGGCCTTCCTGTCGCGACGACACGGCTTGCGTGACGTGCTCGCGCCGACCACCGAGCACCGCGCGTTCTACGACGCGCTCGGCGAGGATCCTCTCGAGGGCGGCGACGCCTCGGTCACGCTCGCCCGCGCGGGCGTGTCCCGGGCCGAGCGCGATCCGTGGGGCCCCCACCTCGCTGCGGCGCTCGAGGCCAGCGCGGCGATCGCGAGCGTCGTGTCGGCGCACCTGCCCCGACCGCCGATCGGCGTGGTGCCGGACGACGCGCCGCCGGCCGCGCTGCCGCCGCT
The DNA here is from genome assembly GCA_040218145.1 of Sandaracinaceae bacterium. GTDB lineage: Bacteria > Myxococcota_A > Polyangia > Polyangiales > Sandaracinaceae > JAVJQK01. Next base: position 15,202 of record JAVJQK010000007.1, read on the forward strand.
CTACGCGGACGTCCAGCCCGCCCTGCCCCGTCACCCGACGGGGCGCTTCGTGCACGCGGTCGCGACCCGCACCTGCGCCGACTGCGCGTGGAACGCGGATGGCGTCTGCGCGGGCACCGATCTCGTCGACCCCGCGTGGCCCGCCTGCGAGCGCTTCGAGGCGTCGGTCGTGTGCGAGGACTGCGGCGCGTGCTGCCGCGAGGCCTATCACCAGCTCGAGCTCGCCCCGGACGACCCCTTCGTGGCGCGACACGCCGATCTCGTCGAGCGCGTCGACGGTCGTCTCGCCCTGCGCCGGGTCGACGGCCGCTGCCCGCCGCTCCGTGGCGACGGAACCGAGGCCGCGCCCTACCGTTGCGACGTGCACGCCGACCGGCCGCGCACCTGCCGCGACTTCACCCGCGGCAGCGCCAACTGTCTCGAGGCGCGTCGCCGCGTGGGCCGTTCGATCTGACGGGTTGTGCTCGACGACCCGTGATCTAGCATCGCCGCCATGAAACGAATCGTGCTGGCCTCGCTGCTTCTGTCCGTCGGCTGCGGCCACTACAATCTCGCGAAGCAGTTTCGCCGTCTGCACCCGGACTGTCGCGACGGAGACGTCGAGTCCATGCGCCGAGGGGACGAGGAGGTCTTCCTCTTGCGTGGGTGTGGCATCGAGGACACCGCTTACCGGGCCTGCGGTGGCAACCGCTGCGTGTTCCACTTCCAATCCGTCGTCTTGCGACGAGCCGCCTTCGCCACCAGTTGTCCCGAGGAGCAGCTCGTCGTGACGACGCTCTCACCCAACGAGATCGGCGTCGAGGGCTGCGGCGTGCGCGAGGTCTACCAGGCGAGCGTGGAGGGCTGGATCCCCCGGTCCGAGCCCGAGCGCGTCCCGGTCCGCTGACCGCTCAGGCGATCTGGGAGACGACCCACTCGCCGACGGCGCGGGTGCCGAGCTCGCCGCCGACGTCGGCGGTGCACTTGCCCTCGTCGATCGCGCGGCGGACGAGCTCCACCAGGCGCGCCTCTTCGTCGGGCCAGCCGAGGTGGGTCATCATCATGCCGATCGTGAGCACGGTCGCGAGCGGGTTGGCCTTGTCCTCGCCCGCGATGTCGGGCGCGGAGCCGTGCACGGGCTCGAACAGGCCGATGCGGCCGGGGTGCACGTTGGCGCTCGCGGCCATGCCGAGCCCGCCCTGCAGGGCGGCGCCGAGGTCGGTGACGATGTCGCCGAAGAGGTTGTTGGTCACGACGACGTCGAACTGGGACGGGTCGCGGATGAGGTTGAAGCAGAGGGCGTCGACGTACTGGTGCTTCGCCTCGATGCCCGGGTAGTCGGCGGCGACCTCGCGGAAGCAGCGCTGCCAGAGCTCGTGCGCGTGCTTCATCGCGTTGGACTTGTCGGCCATGTGCACGCGTCCGCGGCCGTGGGCCTTCGCGAAGTCGAAGGCGGCGCGGATCACGCGCTCGACGCCCTTGCGGGTGTTGATGTCCTCGTTGATCGCGACCTCGTCCGGCGTGCCCTTCTTGAACTGGCCGCCGACGTTCACGTAGATGCCCTCGGTGTTCTCGCGGAACACCACCATGTCGCAGTCCTTGGCGGACTTGCCCTTCAGCGGCATCAGGCGATCGCTGAGGCACTGGATCGGGCGGATGTTGCAGTAGAGGTCGAGCCCGAAGCGCAGCCCGAAGAGGATGTCGCGCGCGTAATCCAGGCTCGGAACGCGCGGGTCTCCGAGCGCGCCGAGCAGCACCGCGTCGCACGTCTCGCGGATGGTCTGCTGGTCCTCTTCCGGGAAGGTGGCGCCGTCCCGGAGAAAACGATCGGCGCCGAGGTCGAAATGTACCAGCTCGAACTGGTAGCCTCGCGCCTCGGCCAGGCGCTCGAGGAGCGCGACGCCGACGGAGACCACCTCTTTGCCGATGCCATCCCCTTCGATGACCGCGATGCGCTTCGAGTTCGACTGCTGCGACATGGCGGCGGAAGGTAGCACCCCTCCCGGAGACGGGTCGCGTGTTCAGGACGAATGTGCGATGGCGAGCACTGGCTTCTTGACACTGACGCGCGTTCACGGGAGCTTTTCCGCTACGCGCATGCCCAGGCGCCGGCCATGAACATCATCGCAGCAGGTTTGTCCGACGTCGGGCAGCAGCGGGAGCACAACGAGGACTCCTTCTGCATTTTGCCCGAGTACGACCTCTTCATCGTCGCCGATGGGATGGGGGGGCATCGTGCGGGCGATGTGGCGAGCAAGATGGCGACGCACACCATCGCGTCGTTCTTCCAGGCCACATCCAAAGAGGACGCCACCTGGCCGTTCCACTTCGACCCGCACCTGTCGGTCGAAGAGAACCGGCTCATCACCGGCATCAAGGTGGCCAACAAGCGGATCTTCGAGGCGTCGACGCGCTACCGGGAGGTCCACGGGATGGGCACCACGGTGGTCGGCGCGCTCTTCGCGCCCGAGCGGGGCCGCATGTACGTCGCGCACGTGGGCGACAGCCGCGCCTACCGGGTGCGGAACGGCGAGATCACCCAGCTGACGCGCGACCACTCGCTGCTGAACGACTACCTGCTCGTCATGCCCGACATGACGCAGGAGCAGCGCGACGAGCTGCCCAAGAACGTCATCACACGCGCCCTCGGCATGCAGGACTCGGTGGTGGTGGACCTGGTCCCGGAGCAGCCGCACGTCGATGACATCTACGTGCTCTGCAGCGACGGGCTCAGCGGCATGATGGGCGACGACGAGATCCGCGAGCTCGTCAGCGGCAACGCGGGCGACCTCGAGGCGGCCTCGCAGGCCCTGGTCGACCTGGCCAACGCGAACGGCGGCGAGGACAACGTCACCGTGGTCCTCCTCAAGATCACCGAGTAGATTCGAGCGCGTCGAGCGCGGCTCGTGTCTACGGCCTCGCGCCAGAGCGTGTGCTAATGGCCCCTGCCAATCGCCTGCGCCGTTCGCAGCGCGAGCGCCTGCGCGCCACGGAGGACCTCTTGGCCACGAAGATTCAGACTCGCGACCACTTCGCCGTCACGCCCGAACAGTTCTGGGACGAGGTCTTCTTCGACGAGACCTACAACCAGAAGCTCTACACCGACGCGCTGGGGTTCACCGGGCTCGACATCCAGAAGATGGAGGGCGGCCCGGGCGAGGCGCGCCACCGCGTGATGGTGGCCGAGCCGAAGAGCGAGATGCCCGCGGTGATGAAGAAGATCGTCGGCAACTCCCTCGCCTACACCGAGACGGGGCACTTCGACCCGAAGACCGGCATCTGGACCTACCGGGTCGTGACCAACAAGGTCGGCGACAAGGTGAAGATCGGCGGCAAGCTCTGGTGCGAGCCCAAGGGTGACGACGGCTGCATCCGGATCGCCGAGGTCGAGATCGAGGTGAAGATCTTCGGCGTCGGGGGCACGATCGAGAAGTTCATCGAGAAGCAGACCCGCGAGAGCTACGAGAAAACCGCGACGTTCACCAATCAGTGGATTGCCGAACGCGCCTGACGGATCCATCCTCCCGCCCGCCCCCCTCTCGAGGAGCCCCGACGTGGCCAAGAAGCAGCTCAACCCCGCGAACGAGAACACCTCCAGCCTGGACATCGCGCTCCTGCTGTCCATGCCGATCGTGATCACCGTGCTGATCGCCATCATCTGGTACCTCGGCGACGTGACCCGCGTCGCCATGCAGGGCGGCTGAGCTCTCGGTCAGTCCACGAGCGCCCAGGGGATCCGCACCTGGGCTCGCCGAAACGCGCCCTGACCTTCCGGCTCGATGATCCGGACCAGGGCGTGGTCTGCCTCGTCGCTCACGTCAGCGTGGAGCGGCATCAGGTGGCCCGACGGATCGGGCAGCGCCCCCAGAGGCACGCGCCGCCATCCGTCCGGTAGGGCCTCGAGCGCCCGCACGCGTCGGCGGACGATCCGCGCCCAGCTCGCCAGCCCGGCCCCGACCGCGGCGATGGCGATCGGGATGCTGATCGACGCGGAGACCTCCGTGAGCGAGAGCAGCGCGAGGAGAGACAGCGCGCCCCAGCCGGCCATCGTCGCTCCCACGGCCATGGCGACACGGAGAGGGCCCTCGACGGTGGGCCGCCTGCGCGAGAGGTGCAGCGCCGGGGCCACGAACCACGCCGCGAGCCCGTACGCGGCGCCGAAGGGCGCCCCCACGAACGCGCCCACGAGCCCCGACACGAGGGCCAGCCCGAGGAGCTGCGCGGGGTCCAGCCGTCCGGCCGTGATGAACAGCAGGAGCACCGCGGCCGGCACGTTCAGCCAGCCCATCAGGGCGCACGCGCCGAGGGTCTGCCGGCGCACAGCTCCGACGACGCGATCGCGCTCGTCCGTCCTGGGTCTGCGAATGCCGCGGAACAGGCCGGCCGCGAAGAGCAGGGTGGTGGTCGCTGCGAGGCAGGACTGGGTCTGCCAGCCCAGGAAGGGGGCTGCGGCTCCTGAGGGCACGCTCTTCAGAATGATGGGGGGGAGCAGACCGCCGGAGACGGCGAGGGCCCAGACGCCGAGGGCCGTCGCGGTGCCTCCGCTGCGTCGTCGGGAGGGCGCCCCTCTCGATGGCGCGAGGCTCCACCGGCGCGTCGGTTCCATCGCTTCATCATGTGGGCCGCTGCGCGACTTGCCAATCTGCGGGTGTCGATTCCCCGCCTTTCGCCGGTGCTCCTTCGATGCTCTTCTCGCCGCGGGCAGGGGCAGGGGCAAGGTGGGCGGTCGCTGAGAGCGACCGTTCAGTCCACGAGGGCCCAGGGGATGCGGATCGCGGCGTCGCGGTAGGCGCCGTCTCCGGCTGGCGCGAGTCGCACGAGGGCGTGTGCGGGGGCGTCGCCGATCCCTCGGTGGAGCGGGAGCAGGTCGGGGCTGTCCAGCGAGGACAGGGGGACGCGGGCCCAGCCCTCGCTCGTGTCGTCGCGCGGCTCGCGAACGCCGGCGTCGAGGGCCTCGAGGCGGCGACGGGTGACGGCGCCATGCACGACCGCGACGAGGGCGGGGGCCGCGAGGCCGACGCTGACCCAGCCGGAGACCGGCGCCTCGAGCCAGAGGCTCAGCAGCGCGGTGAGGGTCGTGGGGACGAGCACGGTGAGGCCCACCGCCGAGGCGATGCGCGCGGGCGCGTCGAGCGTGGGCCGTTTCCGGGCCTCGTGCAGATGTGTGATCGCGTGGCCCGACGCGATGGCGTACACGAGCCCGGCGCTCCCGCCGACCGGCAGGCCGACGATCGCCGAGACGAGCAGCGTGGCGAACGCGCTGCCCACCACGCCCACGAGGTCGTCGGACCCCGAGCGGAGCAGGGACGAGACGAAGTCCGCGACGACGGCCAGGGCAGCGAACGTCACCATCGCGAGCCAGCCGAAATACGCGAAGGTCGTGAAGGAGCGCCGCAACGGGGTGTAGTGGGCGGCGCTGACGCGTTTGGCGGGCAGGTCCATCGGGTGGCTCGACACCAAGAGCGCTCGCGCGTGGAAGACCGCGATGGGCAGCGCGACCAGCCACACGTCGGGCGCAACTCCGACCGCGCGGTCGACGCGGTACGCGGACAGGTCGACCGCGGTCAGCAACAGATCGAGGCCCATCACGCACACCACGCCGCCGGTCAGGGCGACCGCGGCGATGCCCCATCGAACAGCCCGGCGAACGACACGGTGGCTCGGCGGCCTCACCGACTCATCATGGGAGCCGCCGCGAGGTTTGCCAACCTCGACGAGGCTGGGCTCTTCGTCAGCGACCCGCGGGGCGGCCGCCCTTGCGGGGATCGCTCGCGGCGAGGATCTGCACGCGGCCGTCTTCTCCGCGCACGATCCGGATCATCTGCACCACGGCGGAGTGGTCGACGGACTCGAGGTCGTGGCCGCGCGCGCGCAGGCCGCGGAGGGTCGCCTCGTCCATGCCCTCCTCGTAGCGGAGCGTGCGCGGGATGCCCTGGTGGTGGACGCGCCGACGCGCGAGCGCGGCCCCGGGGCTGTCGCCGAAGAGCACGCCGAAGAGCGCGGCCTGCTGGGTCGCGGTGATGATGCGGCTGCCGCCCGCGGCGCCCACGCAGAGGATGGGCTGGCCGCTCGGGTCGAAGACGATGGTCGGCGACATGCTCGAGAGCGGCCGGCGGCCGGGGCCGGGCAGGTTGGGGGCGCCGCCGACGAGGCCGAAGGCGTTGGGCTCACCCACCTCGCGCGCGAAGTCGTCCATCTCGTCGTTCATCACGATGCCCGCGGCCGTGAACCGAGCGCCGAACGGCAAGTTGACGGTGGTGGTCACGGAGGCGATGTTGCCCTCCGCGTCGACGACGCAGAAGTGCGAGGTGCCGTGGTCGCCGCCCGGCTGCGCGGGGCGGGTCTCGCGGCCCGCGAGCGGCAGGTCGTAGTGCTCGGCGCGCTGGGCCAGCATCGGGTGGAAGCGCGCGGCGCGGGCGTCGGCCCGCTCGCCCTCGAGCAGGGCCGCGATCGGCACGTCGACGTGGTCGGTGTCGCCGAGGTAGTGGTGGCGGTCGGTGTAGGGACCCTTCCAGCTCTCGGCGAGGGCGTGGCGGAAGAACGCCGAGTCGGCCTGGCGGTGCGGCGCGGGCAGCCAGCGCTCGAGGAGCGCGAGGGAGCTGAGCATGGTCACCCCGCCCGCGCTCGGCGGCGGGGACGAGACCCAGCGGTGGCCGAAGTACGTGCCGCTGACCGGCTCGCGCATGCGGACCTCGTACGCCGCGAGGTCGGCCATGGTCATCACGCCGCCCTCCTCGCGCACGCGCCGCACGATCTCGCGCGCGATGGCGCCCCGGTAGAAGGGCTCCGCGCCGCGCGCCGCGAGCTGCTGCAGGGAGCGCGCGTGCGCGGGGTTCCGGATGCGATGCCCGGGCGGGATCACGTCGCTGCCCTCGGGGAACCAGGTCGAGAAGACCGGGTCGCGCCGCATCTCGGCCCCGATCCAGCGGGTGAAGCGCTCGAAGACCGGGCTCGCCTCGTAGCCCTCCTGCGCGTGGCGGAGGGCGGGCGCGACGATCTGGCTGCGCGTCACGTCGCCCGAGCCGAACTGATCGATCAACGCCATCACGCCCGCGGGCTCACCGGGCACGCCCACCGCGAGGCCGCCCGCGCGGGAGCGGTTGGCGGCCTGGTCGTCGGTGTCGCCCTCGCGCCGCGCGAACATCTCCGCCGTGGCCGCGCTCGGCGCCTCCTCGCGGAAGTCGATGAAGTGCGTGCTCTGGTCGCTCGCGCGGTAGTAGAGGGCGAAGCCGCCGCCGCCGAGCCCGCTCGAGGCCGGGCTGACCACGCCGAGCGCGAGCATCGTCGCCGCCGCCGCGTCCGCCGCGTTGCCGCCCGCGGCGAGCACCTCCGCGCCCGCCTCCGAGGCGAGCGGGTGGTCGGCCGCCACCGCGTGCTCGCGGTACGCCAGCTCCGTAGACTCGCTCTCGGCCTGGCCGAGGAGCGCGAAGGTCAACGCGCCGAGCGCGGCGAACCGGAAGACCAGGGGGAGCTTTCGCATGCCTGCGACCTTGCCGCCTTCTGGTTGGGATGACCAGTGCCCCCCGATCGAAGGCGTGAGCTTCCCGTTTCGCGAGAAATATCCGCCCCTTAGTCGGGTGGCCACTCCGGCCGCCACGGTGTCCAGAGTCTGAACGGTGTGACTGGGCGTTCTGGCGCGATCTGCGGCCGCGGGCCCGGAATCCTGCGATCCCGATGCCGCAACTGTCCCGCGGTTGCGCTGTGCAAAGTGCGGGCACGATAGCTGCGAAGAGGTCCCCTCGAGTTGGAGCGGGACATGACGAACACGACGAAGACGATCGCGATGATGCTGGCCCTCACCGGATGCACGCTCACTGGATGCACCGGGCAGCTGTCAGTCGACGAAGAGGAGCTCGGTCACGACAGCCACGAGATGCTGGTGACGCCGGCCGAGCTGACCGACGGATGGAGCCGGGACGGCGACTGGCTGGTCTCCCCCGCGCTGGACGCGCCGGACGGAGCGAGCCGGGTCGGCGTGTTCGTCGGCCTGGTCGAGGAGGGCGCCCTGCCCACCCTCGAGGCGCGGCCGCTCCTGGGCGGCGAGCCGGTCGGCGACTGGGTGGCGATCGACGCGACCTGGAGCGAGGTCGACCACCACGTCGGCGTCGCGGAGCTGGGCACGATCGGCGACGGCGCGGAGCTCCGCATCGCCGCGAGCGAGTCCGAGCGGCTGGCGCTCTTCCGCTGGAGCGCGGTGATCCCCGAAGAGGCGGTGCCGATGAGCGTCGACGAGGAGCTGGGCGCGAGCCAGGAGGCGCTCCGGCGCGAGCTGTCCGGGCTCGGCATCGTCACGCGCTCGGCGTGGGGCGCGCGGGCCACGCGGTGCACGAGCCGTAACTCGAGCAAGGCCCGCATGGCCATCCACCACACCGTCACGCCGAGCAGCAACCCGGCGCGGCAGATGCGCGGCATCCAGCGCTATCACATGGACTCGCGCGGCTGGTGCGACGTCGGCTACCACTTCCTCGTCGGCCAGGACGGCAAGGTCTACGAGGGGCGGCCCCTGCACCTCATCGGCGCCCACGTCGGCGGCCACAACACGGGCAACATCGGGATCAGCTTCATCGGCTGCTTCCATCGCAGCGGCTGCAACACGTCGACCTACGGCCCCAACCGCCCGAACGACGCCTCGATCCGCGCCGCCGGGCGGCTCGTCGGCGAGCTGTCGCGCCTCTACGGGATCACGATCAACACGAGCAACCTCAAGGGGCACCGCGACCACAGCGGGCAGGGCACGAGCTGCCCGGGCGACTACCTGCACGCGCGCCTCGGCGACATCCGCTCGATCGGCCGCAGCGGCGGCGGAGGCTCCACGCCTCCCCCCTCGAGCGGGGGCAGCTGCACGCACAGCCTCGGCGGGAGCTACGCGAACCGCGCGTGCAGCGCGAGCTGGCAGTGCTGCGATGGCCGCTGGGGCAGCCGCGGATCGTGCGGGAGCTGCCTCTGCACCGAGACGAGCGGCCGCACGGGCTGCACGAGCGCGGGCGGAGGCTCCACGCCGACCCCGCCGCCCGGCGCGAGCTGCACCCACAGCTACGGCGGGCGCTACGTCAACACCGCGTGCAGCGCGAGCTACCAGTGCTGCGACGGACGCTGGGGCAGCCGGGGCTCGTGCGGGAGCTGCTTCTGCACCGAGACGAGCGGGCGCACCGGGTGCAGCAGCCCGAGCGGTCCGCCCCCGCCCCCGCCCGGCGCGAGCTGCGGCCACAGCTACGGCGGCCGCTACGCGAACACCGCGTGCAGCGCGAGCTGGCAGTGCTGCGACGGCCGCTGGGGCAGCCGTGGCTCGTGCGGGAGCTGCTACTGCACGGAGGAGAGCGGCCGGACCGGCTGCGGGACCTGAGCTCTCAGCGCCCCGACCACGCGAGGGCGACCGCGCGGTGGGTGTCGGGGATGCTGTAGAGCAGCTCGCACTCGCCGCGCCGGGTCATCCGGTAGAGGTGATACTGCTCCTCGGAGCCGCCTTCGAGCTCGCCATCGACGAGCGCGAGGGCGGCGTCTCCGTCTGCGGCGACCGAGGCGTAGTCGGCGTCGTTTGCGGGGAGCGGGGTGCCCGCGAAGGCCGGCCACTGGCAGTGGGTCGGGCCGAGGAAGGCGCGCGGGAGCTCGGGCGACCACCAGGAGATGCCATCGTCCTGGGCGACGACGATCCCGGCGCTCGGCTCCCCGCCGACGAGGTCGACGGCGTTCGCGGTGCCGCCCCGGGGGAGCGCGATCTGCAGCTCGCCCGTGGTCGAGGGCTCGGTGGCGCCCGGGTCGAGGCGGTACTCCTGCAAGCCGTCGGGCGAGCGGAGGGTCGCGAAGCGTGAGGCCTGGCCGCTGGGCGCGGGCGTGACGGCTTTGTCCTCCCAGTCGGCGTCGAAGCTGCCGATGAGGGAGAGGTCGGAGAGGCGGTACAGGTCCAGCTGCTCGCCGCTCCGGCTGCTCGACGTGAGCGAGCCCCAGAGCACGGCGAGGGCGCCGCCTTCGAGGGGGACCTCGGTCACGGAGATGGGGCGGTACGCGTCGCTCTCGACCCGGCCGGCCTCGGCCGTGCCGTCGAAGATCACCACCGAGCCGCCGCGCGTGGTGGAGAAGCCGACCAGGTCGCGTCCGTCGCGCAGCCCGCCGACCGTCTCGAGCGTGCCCCACTCCTCGTCCGGCAGAGACAGGCCCTGGCAGGGCTGCAGCGCCGCGTCGAAGCGAAGGAGCGCCGGCTCCGCGCTCGAGGTCCGGAGGAACAGGCCCATCAAGAGGTGAGGCCCGGCCGGGCACGCGTCGAGGCGCGTCGGATCGCTCGGGGTGGGGCGGCTGACGCCGTCTCCGCGCCGACAGCCCGCAGTGAGCGAGAGCGCGAGAGCCAGCGTGACCAGGACGACCGAGCGCATGCGCGTCACGGTGATGCAGGGCGGGGAGACGTTCAACCGCTTGAACCTCCGAGGAAGGCAGCATACGAGTGAGACGTACCGGAGATGGTGAGAGGCGCGCACAGCACGACCTACGCTCTGGCGTTGGTTTTTTCCCTGCTCGGCGCCGGATGTCTGCCGGACCTCGACGGCTACACCATCGTGGCGCGCGGGGGGGACGGCTCGCAGCCCCTGCCCACGGACGGCGGCGCGGGCACGCCGAACCCGATCGACCTCGGCGCGCCGTGCGGAGATCCGCACCTGCTGCTCGCGACGCGCACCAACACGAGCGACGACGCGCGCCTGCTCCGCTGGGACGTCGCGTCCAACGCGTACTGCCGCGCCGCGCCCGCGCTCGAGCGCCAGCGCGCCTTCGACTACGAGATCCTCGACGTGGACTGGCACCCCGAGACGCGCGACGTGCTCGGGCTCACCAACGCGGTGGTGGGGCTCGACGCGCAGGGCTTCGTCGGCTGGCGCCATCAGCCCTTCGACGACTCGACCTTCCGGGGCAGCTGGGTGGTCGCGCTCGGCAGCGGGCCGTCGCTGCGCGTGGCCGCCTTCTGGACGGAGCGCAGCAGCAGCTCGCTCGAGTACGGCCGGCTCCTCGACCGCAACGGCTTCGTGACGAACGAGCGCTTCGAGCTGCCCTTCTCGCACTCGCGCGTGGTCGCGGCGCACCCTTCGGGCGACGGGCGGGTCTTGATGGCGAGCGGCGGCCCCATCTTCGCGTTCGCGGTGGGCGACGGGACCGAGCGGCTCCGAGACGCCGACGGCGAGGATCTCTTCCCCGGCATGTCGCCGACGTTCGGGGAGATGGGGGGCACGCGGCGCCACCTCGACACGGATCTGGCGACCCGGCGCGTGGCCATGACGCACGAGCGCGGGGTGTTCCTCTGGACCCTCGGCGGGCCCGCGCCGACTTCCATGTTCACCTGCCCGAGCTTCTGCGAGACCTACTCGGTCGCCACCCCGGGGCGCGACTCGGAGGTGTTCGCGATCTGCGACGGGACCGACGACCACCTCGTCCGCATGAGCGCGGGGGGCGGCTGCGATCTCCTGATCGACGGGATGGGGCTCGGCAGTCACTCGCTCCAGGACGTGGTGCTGGTGCGAGAGAGCCGCTGAGGCGCCGGCCGCGGCGCGTGGCTCGCGCCGCTCGAGTGTCCGCGGGCGCGCTTCGACCAGATCCTGCACGCGATTCGTGACAGCCCGTCGCGAAGCGGGTCCGATCGCGGGGCGACCGCGACCTCGAGATCGCAGCCGCACGTCGGCGCCTCGACGGCACGCGGCTTGTAATCGATCCGCGCGATGCGACGCCTCACCCTCCTCGCTCTCTTCGCTCTCACCTCGGCCTGCGCCGCCCCGACCGACGTGGGCGTCTCGCAGGAGAAGCTCTCGCACCCGGGCCCCTGGGACATCCCCGCCGACACCCTGGCCATCGGGGACACCCAGGACGTCGACTACACGGGGGCCGGGCCCTGGGTCGGCTCGAGCGGCTGCGGCGGCTCGCTCCTCGGAGGCACGGCGGAGCTGCGGGACTGGCTCGGCGCCGCGTTCCCGCAGATCACCCACATCGGGGGCTACTCGTGCCGGCACATCAACGGCGACAGCAGCCGCATGAGCGTGCACGCGACCGGGCGGGCGATGGACATCTTCATCCCCCTGCACAGCGGCGACGCGGACAACGACCTCGGCGACCCGGTGGCGAACTGGCTGATCGAGCACTCGGAGGAGATCGGGATCCAGCTCGTGATCTGGGACCGCTGGACGTGGGGCCCGCACCGCACGCCCGGCGAGAAGGAGCGCGCGTACGGCGGCGCCCACCCGCACCACGATCATCTGCACGTGGAGCTGTCGACCGAGGCGGCCGCGCTGGGCACGCCCTGGTTCTCGGGGCCGCGAACGCATCCGGGCCGGGACTGCGAGACGCTGCCCGCCGACGGCGGCGTGCTCGAGGAGACGAGCGACTGCTTCGCGGCCTACGGGCCGGCCACCTACTGGCGGAGCGAGGCGACGGGGCACGGCGGCTCGATGCTCTGGACAAACGCGTTCGAGAGCGACGAGCCGAGCAACTGGGCGCGCTGGCACGTGCACGTCGGGGAGCCGGGTGAGTACCGCGTGGAGATCTACGCCGAGGCCGCGCGCAGCGCGCACCGCGCGGTCCGCTACACGGTGCGCCACGCGAGCGTCGACGAGCCGCTCGAGCTGGACCTGAGCGGCGCGGGCGGCTGGGTGGAGCTGGGCGTGTTCCACTTCAGCGGCGACGGCGCCGAGCACGTCAGCGTCTACGACCACAGCCGCGTCCCGGTGGGCGCAGACCCGCACATCCCGGCCGACGCGGTGCGGCTCACCCGGACCGATCGCGTCGAGGCGATGGGCCCGCGCGCGACGCCCGTGGAGGCGGTCTTCTACGAGGCGCCGCGGATCGAGGGCGGCGACCCGCGGCTCGACGACGACCCGATGCTGCCGCCCGGCCGGGACGAAGGGCTGAGCGGCGGCTGCGCTGTCTCTCGAGACGGCTCCGATCCCGGCGCGCTCTTCTTGCTGATGCTGGGGCTCTGGCTCGGCCGTCGACTTGCCACGAGAGGCCTTCGTGCCCCATGAGAAGGCGACATGCGCATCGTCTTCGTCATGGACCCCCCGTCGACCGTGCTCGTCGACGAGGACACCTCGTTCGCCCTGATGTTCGAGGCCCAGAGCCGCGGGCACCGGGTCGATCACTGCATGGCCCAGGAGCTCTTCCTGCGCGGCCAGAGCGTCGGGGCGCGGGTGCGGCGCGCGACCTGCGAGCGGGATCCGAAGAACCCGATCACCCTCGGTGAGCCCGAGGACGTGCTCCTCGCGGACGTCGACGTGGTCTTCGTGCGCAAGGATCCGCCCTTCGACGACGACTACATGTGGGCCACCCAGCTGCTCGAGCACGCGCGCGGGCAGACCCTGATCGTCAACGATCCCCGGGGCTTGCGGGACGCGAACGAGAAGATCTACGCGACCTATTTTCCCGGTCTCATGCCTGAGACCCTCATCGCCCACGACAAGACGCGCATCAAGGCGTTCATGAACGACGTCGGGGGGCGCGCGGTGCTCAAGCCGCTGAGCGGCGCGGGCGGCGAGGGCATCTTCGCGCTGAACGAGGGCGACCCGAACCTCAACGCCTGCATCGAGACCGTCACCCGCGGCGGCCGTCGGCTCGCGATGGCCCAGGCGTTCCTCCCCGAGGTCACAGCGGGCGACAAGCGCATCCTGCTCCTCGACGGGGACCCGCTCGGCGCGATCCTCCGCGTGCCCCAGGGCGGCGACCTGCGGAGCAACATCCACGTCGGCGGTCGGGTCGACGCGGCGGAGCTCGACGACGCGGATCGGCGCATCATCGCGGCGGTGGCGCCGCGGCTCCGTCGAGACGGCCTCTACTTCGTCGGCCTCGACGTGATCGGCGGCAAGCTGACCGAGGTCAACGTCACCAGCCCCACCGGGATCCAGCAGGCCTCGCGCCTCGGCGGCGAGAACCTCGAGGCGAAGGTCCTAGACTGGCTCGAAGCGAAGGCGTGACCCTGGGCCCTGGCGTGCCGGGGATGGGCCCTGGCGTGCCGGGGACGCTGATCGTCTTATCGTCATTCGAGAAAGCTCAATCAATTCAGTGGCTTCTAGCTATGACGATATGACGAAGAGCGTCCCCGTTCTCCAGGGCGCAGCCGGCCGACGTCGCCGCCCGACCGCCCGTGATGCGCAGGGACGCTGATCGTCTTATCGTCATTCGAGAAAGCTCAATCAATCCAGGGGCTTCTAGCTATGACGATATGACGAAGAGCGTCCCCGCTTCCTGGCTGACGCGCTCGCCACCTCCGGCGGGACTGGGCGCCCAACCGGCGACTGAGCCTGCCAGCTGAACGCCCCAGCCACCCACGGGCGCCGTGGATCGTGTGTTGCAGTCCCCCGCGCATGACCAAGCGCACCCTCGGACTGCTCGTGTCGATCCTGGCCCTCGGCGGCTGCGTGTCCGAGCTGGACTCCCCCGACGGCATCGACGACGTGGGCGTCGTCCCCGGGGGCAAGGCCGACGGAGGCGACTACAGCGCGTGTGAGCTCGGCGCGGTGGTCAGCTGGCTCAACGAAGGTGCCAGCGTCGATACGCTGAAGGAGGCCGGCGTGCACACCCGCGCGGCCCGCAACCTGGTGGCGCACCGCGACGGCGCGGACGGAGTCTTCGGCACCGAGGACGACGATCTGTTCGACGACATCCGCGAGGTCGACGACGTCAGCTGGGTCGGCCCGGTGGCGATGAGCCAGCTCGTCGAGGCCCGCGCCGACGTCTGCGCGGCGGGCGCGGCGGGGGCCGAGGTGATCTTCTCGCCCCAGGACTACGAGGCCAGCCACCTCGCGCGCATGGTGGAGCTCATCGACGCGTCCACCCGGAGCGTCGACATCGCGATGTACAGCTTCCGCGACGCCGCGATCTCCGACGCGCTCGAGCGCGCGGTCGCGCGGGGGGTCAGCGTCCGCATGATCTTCGAGAAGGCCAACGACGACCGCCGCGACCCGGAGGGCTCCGCGAGCGCCCGCCTCGAGGACGCCGGCATCGAGGTCCGGTACGTGAACAAGATCATGCATCACAAGTTCGCGATCTTCGACGGACCGCGCGCCGACCTCGCCTTCGCGACCGAGGGCACCCTCGCGAGCGGCAGCGGCAACTGGTCCAACAGCGCCGCCACCCGCTACGACGAGAACACGCTCATCGTCGCGGGCAACGCCGAGCTCAACCTCCGCTTCCAGCGCGAGTTCAACCACCTCTGGGACAACGGCCGCCTCTTCGTCTGGAACGAGAGCCTCGACAGCGTGACCCACGTCGCGATCACCGACGCGGACATCCCGGACGACCCGGCGGTGGACGCCATCTTCACGAGCGCGAACTTCCGCACCTACGAGTCCTCCCGCTACGGCCCGACCTTCAGCGTGATCCGCGGCGAGAACGAGGTCTCGGATCGCTGGGTCCAGCTCATCCGTGGCGCGCGGCGCAGCATCCGCATCGCGAGCGGGCACCTCCGCAGCCGCCCCATCTCCGAGGCGCTCATGCAGGCCCAGGCCGACAACCCCGAGCTCGACGTGCGCGTCTACCTCGACGGCCAGGAGTACCTGAGCGAGTGGTCCCACGACCGCCAGCAGCGCGACCTCCAGGACTGCCTGGTCGAGGCCGGCGACAGCGAGGCCCGTCAGCAGGACTGCATGGATACGGGCTTCCTCTTCAGCTACGCGCTGCACACCGAGGGCGTGCCCGTCCGGTTCAAGTACTACGCCTACCGCTGGGACTACTCGTACGCCGCGCAGATGCACCACAAGTACATGATCGTGGACGACGAGATCCTGATCACGGGCAGCTACAACCTCTCCGACAACGCCGAGCACAACACGATGGAGAACGACACCATCCTCCAGGGCGCGGCGTTCCAGGGTGTGATCGACGGCTACATCGACAACTTCGACGCGCTCTGGGTGACGGCGGAGGAGGCGGGGCTCTACGGCGCGCTGATGAGCGAGATCACCGAGACCGCGGGCGACTTCCCGATCGTGTTCGAGTCCATGGCCCTGGACTGGGATCAGGTCACCGCGCTCAAGGACGCCATCCGCGATCACTGCCCCGACATCAACAGCCCCGACTACCGTGAGAACCCGGGGCGCCACCGCTACTGCGATCGCTGATCCGGGAGTAGGCTTCCCCCATGCGGTGGGGGAGCGCGGCGGGGGCGCTGTTGATGGTGGGCTGCGGCCTGACCCTGGATCTCGATCCGCCCGACCCGGACGGCGGCGGGCTCGACGCCGCGCCGACGGACGCGTTCGTTCCGGCCGATGAATGCGACGGGCAGCCGGACGGCGCCCCCTGCGGGCTGGGGATCTGCCTGGACGGGCGCTGTCAGCCGAGCGTGTGCGGAGACGGATTCGTGGACGCGAACGCGGGCGAGGAGTGCGAGGGCGAGCGCGCCGACTGCGTCGAGTGCCGCTTCGAGTGCGACTGCCCCGACCTGGACGCGCCCTGCCTCGACGGCGTGCGCTGCGTGGGCGGAGGCGCGTGCGTGCTCGACTGGCTCCCCGACGGAACGGTCTGCGGCGAGGCGATGGGCGTCGAGGGCGTCTGCGTGGAGCGACGATGCGTGCCCCTGGGCTGCGGCGACGGTGAAGTCGAGGGGACCGAGGAGTGCGACGACGGCAACTCCACGGCCGACGACGGCTGCGAGCCGGACTGCACCTTCTCCTGTCGCGAGAACGCGGACTGCGACGACGGGGACGTCTGCAACGGGTTCGAGACCTGCGTGGAGCGCAGCACGGGCGGCACGGTCGCGGCGCGCAAGTGCGAGGTCACCGCGGTCGGTCCGTCACCGGGACCCTGCGAGCGCTGTGACCCCGGCTCGGGGCCGTTCGTGCCCGACGCGGACGGCGACGGATTCGCGGGGGAGGACGCGCCCGACTCCTGCCCGGAGCGCGACTGCGACGACGCCAACCCCGCCGTCTTCCCGGGCGCGGCCGACGAGTGCGACGGGCTCGACAACGACTGCGACGGGCTCATCGACGAGGAGGCGACGACGACCGCCTGCGGCCCCGATCGCGACGGGGACGGCTGGGCGGGCACGGACCCCGGCGCCGTGATGCCGGGCTGCGGCGCGTGTCCCGCTGGCAGCGCGCCCGTTCGCTCGGAGGGCGTGGACTGCTGGGACGTCGCCGACGCCTTCGGGCCGATGGTGAACCCGGCGCAGACGGGCTTCTTCCCGTTCCCCTTCTGCGCGCCGGGGGACCCCGGCTGCGAGGACGGCTTCGACTGGAACTGCGACGGGACCATCGAGCGCCAGCTCCAGCGAGAGGTGGACTGCGACAGCCTCCGGGTCCGCGGCTGCCGTGGAGACGGCTGGCAAGACGGCGTGCCGGCGTGCGGCGACACGGCCAGCTTCGTCACGTGCGAGCCGCGCGTGCTCTTCTGCGGGAGCAGCCGCGCGACGGCCACCCAGGCCTGCCGCTGACGTTGACACCCCCTCGACTCGAAGGCTAGAGCACATCTCGAGACCTCGGACCGAGCCCCGGCGAGCGCGACGGGCGCCAGCTGTGGCTCGGGACGACGAGGAAATGTGGGGCATTTTCGAGGAGGCACGGGCCGCAGATGGCGCCCGTCCCGCCGCCGAGGCGACGGGAGAGGTTTTCGAGATGTGCTCCGGAGCCGGCGGGCGAGGTGAACGTGCCGACGAACCAGAAGATCCTGATCGCCCTCTCTGTCCTCCTCACGACCGCGTGCGGCCCGACCGCGCTGCGGGGTCGATCGGGTGGGCCTTCGCTCTCGCTCGGCGGGACCTCGAGCCGGGGCGTAGAGACGCTCACCGACCTCGAGGAGGTGCGGGACGTGCTCGTGCGCGACTCGGGCGACGTCTACGTCGCGACCGACGCCGGGCTCTTCCTGCACCCGGCCGACGGCATGTCCCCGTCGGTGGTGGAGGGGCTCCCGAGCGACGACGTGCGCGGGCTGGTCGACGACGAGGGCGCGATCCTCGTGGCCACCGACCGGGGCCTGGCGCGGATCGCCGACGGACAGGTCACCCCGGTCGAGGGCGCGCCCCGGATCGGCCACCTGACCGACATGAAGGAGGCGGCCGACGGCACCGTCTGGCTCTGCGGTCTCGGCGGCGTCGCGCGTCAGGCGGAGGGCGGCGGCTGGGAGATCTTCGGCGATCCCGTGCGCTGCACCGGCCTCGCGCCCACTCCGGAGGGGCAGATCTGGGTCGGGACCACCTCGGGCCTCTGGTACGTCGAGGGTGACGTCATTCGCGAGCACCCCATCAGCGGCGGCATGCCCGACGGCTACGTGCGCTCCGTGGTGCCCGTGCTCCCGGGCCAGATCCTCGCCCTGCTCCAGGGTCCGAACGACGCGCAGATCGGCTTCTGGGATGGCGAGCGCTGGTACGGCTACACGATCCGCGGGCTCGAGGGGCAGGCCGCGAGCCTGATCCGGCGCGGCAACGACGTGCTGCTCATCAGCCAGGATCAGGTGATCGCCATCGCGCCGCGCGGGCAAGGCGTCCCGCTCGAGCCGCTCTCGACCGCCGAGGGCACCGTGCGGAGCTTCCGCCCCAACCTGCAGCCCGCGGCCGAGCATCAGCCGGGCGAGCTGCCCGACCCCGACGTGCTCGAGGAGCCCCGGCGGCTCGCCGAGGTGCCCGAGAACCGGCCCTCGATCAGCGCGCCGGAATTCCGCGCGCGGGTGCTCGACGTGGAGCTGCCCGGCCGCGCCTACCGCGCGATGGTGCGCGGCCCCGACGCCTTCCTCGCGATCTCGAACGGAGGCGTGCTGCAGCTCCCGGGCGACGGCCGGCCGCCGCGCCTCTTCCGCACCCTGACGCTCGTGCCCGAAGAGGACATGCAGATCGCCACCGACAGCGCGGGCACGGTCTGGACGATCTCGCGCGAGGGGCACCTCGCGAAGTTCGTCAACGGCCGGCTGCGGCGCGTGCGGCTGCCCGAGGGCTACGTGGCGCAGGCCGTCTCGGGCGGGCCCGCGGGCGCCTACCTCACGGCCCTGAAGCCGAGCGTCGGCCCCAGCACCGTGCAGATCTTCTCCAACGCCGGCCGGGGCTGGACGGAGCTGGCCGAGCGCACCCTCGAGGTGCCCACCGAGCTCGTCGGGATCCCCTTCATGGGCGTCGATCAGGACGGCCACGTGTGGCTCGCGGTCGAGATCCAGCGGGAGACCGGGAGCGGGACGCGCGTGCGCGGCGCGGCGGTCATCGACCCCGGCCAGGAGCGCGTCGTCTACCACCACCGCGGCGCGGACCGCGAGAGCGGCGGCCTGCCCTTGCCCGACGAGATCAGCGCGGTCGACTTCGACACCGACAACGCCTGGTTCTCCACCCTCAGCGGGCTCGTCCGCGTGGGCTCGAGCCAGGCGGTGACCTTCGGCGAGGCGCGCGGCGTGCGCGGCGAGGTCGTCACCGACGCGGTGGTCGGCAGCGGCATCATCTGGCTCGCCGCGGCGGAGGGCCTCGGCAGCTACGACCGCACCGACTTCACCTTCGCGCACCCCGAGATGGTCCAGGACGCGCGCCCGACCAAGCTCGCGATGGACCTGGCCGGCCACCTCTGGATCGCCACCCCGCGCGGCCTGATCCTGCACGAGGGCGAGGAGTGGCTGATGCTCGACCAGGACGACGGCCTCCCGGTCACGGATCTGCGCGACGTCGAGGTCGACGGCGCCGGGCGCGTCTGGCTCCTCGCCGAGGACCGCGTGATGCTCCTCGAGCGCTGAGGATCACCTCCGGACGTCAGCCGTCGATTCTCAGGACGATCGCGCCGAGTCGATCTTCGGACTGCACACGCTCGTGGGCCAACGGAGCTGCGGACATGGGCAGCTCGGAGTCGACGAACGGCCTGATCTCCTCTCTGGCCAGCATCCCCGCCAGGTCGTCCAGCTCTCCCTGGGCTTCGGCGGCGAAGCGCACGAAGAGCTCCCGCCGAAACACCCATCGCGCCCACGGCGCCATCAGGAGGTGAGCGAGTCGCGGGTTTCCGTTGACGAACCGTCCGCCCTCGCGGAGGACGCCGAAGCAGGCCCGCGTCGAGATGCCGGCGACGGTGCTGAACACCACGTCGAAGGCCTGCCCGCGGGTGGCGAAGTCCTCGCGCGTGTAGTCGACGAATTCGTCCGCGCCCGCGTCCTCGACCAGGTCACGCTTGCGATGGTGGTCCACCGCCGTGACCCGGGCGCCCATCCTCTTGGCGATCTGGATCGCGAACAGACCGATGCTGCCTCCCCCGCCGACGATCAACGCGCTCGTGCCCGGCTCGATGCGCGCCGCCCGCATGAAGTGAAGCGCGTTCAGTCCGCCGAGGGGCACCGCCGCGGCCTGGGCGAACGTCAGCGCGTCCGGGATCTTCGCCAAGGTGTACGACTCCGGGACCGCGAGCCTCTGGCCGTAGCCTCCGAAGCGGAACCGAGAGGCGCCGAAGATCCGATCGCCCACCCGAAAGCGCGTGGCCCCCGTCCCCAGGCCGATGACCTCGCCCGCGAAGTAGCCACCGAGGACGCGTCGTCGTGGGCGCCGCACGCCGATCGCCAGGCGCACGATCGGGGAGACCCACCTCACGGGGAACTGGAGGCTTCGAAGCTCGCAGTCCGACTTCGTCGCCTCCGCCGCCTTCACCGCGACAAGGACCTCACCCGGAGCCGGCTCGGGGTCGGGCAGAGACTCCACTTGGAGCACGGAAGGTGGACCGTATCTGGAGTACGTAATCGCTTGCATCGGAGCCAGAGGGGTCGAGGCGAGGGAGCGCCTCAGCGCTCGATCCGGACGCCCCGCGCGGCGAGGCGGTCGGCGACCACGCCGAGCATGAACCCCGTGTCGGGGATGAAATCCTTCGCGACCGCCATCGAGCGCCTCCGTCGAGAGTCGACGACGGCGAACGCTGAGAGTCAAGCCACCGCCGCTCGGGTGGGCCCTCACACGAGCTCGGCCAGTCGCCGCGCGAGCGTCTGCGCCGTGTCGCAGTCGAGCTGACCGACGACGCGCGTCCGCGCGCGGGTGTCCGGGTCGACCAGCGCGACCGAGAAGTCGACGGGCGCGTCGACCCGGTTGCGGCGCACCGACCACACGACGCCCCGGCCGCGCTTCGGCTCGACCCAGCCGCGCCGACGCCAGGGCAGGGGCTCTCGGGTCAGGGTCACGGCGCGCCCACGGACGACGATCCGCGTGTCCGACAGGGCGCGGACCAGCGCCGCGTAGAGCCCGACGAGGCAGACGGCGCTGATGAGCCCGAGCACGACGAGCTGACCCCACTGCGGCGTCCGGCCGAGCAGGGTGGACCAGGCGGCCATCATCGCGGCGACGCTCGCGGTCGCGAAGAGCCATCCCTTCCAGCGGCGTCCATGCCTCACGACGAGGTGGGTCTCGCCCTCGTGCTCCTCCAGCTGCACGCCGCGCGGCGCGTCGTCCAGGAGGGCCTCGTCGAACACGAAGTCGCAGCGGGGGCAGCGCTCGTGGCGGCTCACCACGGTGCAGACGGTGCAGACGCGCAACGGGTACGGGCCGGCGGGGCGGATCAGGTAGCGGTAGATCTCCCACGCATAGACGGCGCCACCGACGCACGCGGGTACGAGGCCGACCCAGTGCGCGGTCGACGCCCCTCGGGTGCCCACGAGCATGGCGACCTGCAAGGCGCCCAGCGCGAGCACCCCGAGCAGGCCCACCAGCACGGCGCTCGTGGCGTGGCGCTCGCCGAAGACGCCCTCAAGCGCGAGCAGGCCGACCGTGCACGCGCCGTAGGGGAGGAGCGCGCCCGCCGCCGCGGCCCAGGTCCAGCTGCCAGCGGGCGCCTGCTCGAGGAGCCAGAACGAGCCGCCCATGAAGGAGAGCATCGCGAGCAGGGCGTATTGATGCTTCCACATCGCGCGCGAAGGTGACACGGAGACACCTGACTGTCCCGTCCCGCACGCTCGTCGTCGCGGTCGACGGTGGGTCGCCGGCACACGGCGACCGCGCAGATGGACCACCACATGGCGCAGGAGCCGTGGTCTTCGAGGCCAGGCCGCAGCCGAGTCGCGGCGAGCGCACCGGCTCGGTCCGTCGACGAAAGCCGAAGTCAGTGGTCGTGCGCGCTGGCGTCGACGAGCATGGCTGCGCGCAGAACGCCGCGCCCGGAGGACGAATGACCCCCAAAACACGACTCGAGACGGCGGAGTACCGCGGTGGCTCCCGCCGAGGGGCGGCGGGCTGGCTCATGGCCATGCTGCTCTCCATCCCGGCCGTGGCTGCCGGGTGCGGAGACGACGAGAGCTCGGAGCCTCCGCAGGATGCCGGGCGAGAGCGCGATGCTGGCCAGCAGGACGCCGGCGAGGCGACGGACGCCGCGCGGCGAATCGACTCTGGCCGGGTCCGTGACGCGGGCGGGGGGCTCGGCGGTTTTTCTCCAGAGCCGGGCTTCATGGTCACCGACAACGGCGACGGCACCCTGACGATCCACGACACGAGTGGAGAGCAGCGCTTCGGCAGCAAGCCCAACGGCGCGGCCCCGCTCTACGTCATCGATCTCTCCGACGGGGGCGCCGGAGGCTCGAGCCCCTACAGCAGGCGCTCGATCGATGGCGCGACCCTCTGGGGCAACCAGGGAACCGAGACGATCGTCTCGGACGAGGTCGTCAAACCTGGCTCTCACTACTCGCGGAGCGCCGCTCCTGGGAGCGCCACGAGCTACAGCACCCCCATCCACTCGCAGATCGATGTCTCCGGCAACGAGGGTCGCAACTGGTATTACTACGTGGATTGGTACAACGGCTGGACGCCCGACGAGGTGAGGAGCTCGAACGGGCGAGGGAACATCAACGTCAAGTGGCTGCGGTGGCAGCACCACACGGCACAAGCCGGCCCGTACGTGCCGCAGACGATGCAGGCCAGCACTCAACGGTGGGCCTTCTCCGGCGGCAGCCTCGGCGCTTACGAGCTGTCGTTTCGGCTCGACGAGCAGTACGGCAGCCGACGGTGGCGCAGCGAAGAGAGCCTGCACTCGGTCTCGTCGGCCCCGGACGCTCGGGACGCCTACGTCGCGAGCTATCTCGATGGGCGGCGCGTGTGGGAAGCGACCGACGCCATCTCGCACAAGGACTCCTTGGACCCCGCGGAGAACAACTGGGACCACTTCAAGCTGCTCGCCACGGCCGAATGGGGTCAGCCGGAAGACGACCTGCGATTCTACTACGACCTCATCTACCTCGACGACTCGTGGTGCCGCGTCTTCGTGTCGGAGCTGTCTACCTGGCCGAACGACCGCGAGTACGCTCGCGAGATTCAGATCCCGACGGACTGGCATCCTGGCTCGGTGACGATCCTTCAGCGCCTCGGATCGTTCGACAGCCTCTCCGGGACATACCTCTGGGCCGCGGACGACGACGACAACCGATACCTGATCGGTCGATTCGAATAGCGGGCCGCCATCGAGCTCGCTTCGCGAAGCCCCGGGGACCGTGCCTCGTCCAGAGCGGGGGCCGCGGTCAGTCCCGGCCGAGGAAGCTCAGGGCGCTCTCGCGGAGCTCGCTCGGGTCGGTGACCGGCATGGAGCAGGCCTCGCTCGTGCAGAGGAAGACGGCCGGCTCGCCGGGGTAGGGGTAGCGGCTCGCGCCGGGGCGGCCGAGCTCGACCAGGCGGGTGGGCTCGTAGAGGTCGACGGCGGCGCGGTGGAGCGCGGTGGTGCGCGGGTCGTCGGGGCCGACGACGCTGAGCAGCACGTAGCCGGCGTCGAGGGCCTCGAGCGCGAGGAGGTACTCGCCGACCATGCGGCCGAGGGAGCGGAGCTCGCCCGGGCGGGCGCTGGCGCGCAGCGCGGCCACCGCGGCGTCCCGGTAGCGGGCCTCGTCCTTCAGGCGCGACAGGGTCAACAGGGCGCGCGCGGCGACGCCGTTCTCCTCGATGGGCACGCGCCGGTCCGCGAAGAAGCCGGCCGCGCGCGGGTCCTCGGTGTGGGCGTGGAAGCCGCCTTGCTCGTCCTGGAGCTGCTCGAGCATCGCGTCCGCGAGGCGCTGCGCCTCCTCCTCCCAGCGCGCCTGGCCGGTGGCCTCGTGCAGCGCGAGCCAGGCCGCGAGCACGTGAGCCTGGTCCTCGAGGTAGAAGAGCGGGTCGTCGCTCTCGGCGTCGTGGCGGAAGAGGCCGCTCTGCGCGCGGTGGGTGCGGAGGATGCGCTCTCCCGCGGTGAGGGCCTGGCTGAGCGGGGCGCGGCGGCCCGACGCGACGTGCAGATCGGCGAGCGCCTCGATGAGCAGGCCGTTGTTCGACGCGTAGACGTGGGTGTCGATGCGGGGGACGCCGAGCGCGCGGCGGCCCTCCTCGTCGAGCGCGTAGTACTCGTCGCCGGGCACGTGAGGACCCGGCTGGCCGTGACCGCCGAGGTCCGCGTCCTGCGCCGTGTAGAAGGCGCCGTCTTCGGCGCGGAGGAATTGCTCGACGTAGCGGTGCACGTCGAAGGCGTGGCCGAGCCAGCGCTCGTCGCCGGTGGCGCGGTAGGCCTCCCCGAACGCGCGCATCGCGCCGGCCTGCACGGAGACGATCTTCTCGAAGTGCGGCCGGTCCCACACGTCCGGCACGGAGTACTGGTACATGCCGCCGAAGACCGGATCGATGAGCCGCGCGTACTGGGCGAGGCTGTCGAGCGCGCGCTCTCGCCACTGGCGCTCTCCCCGCACCGCGGCCCGGAAGAAGGCGTGCTCGACCGGCGCCGCGAAGGGGTAGCGCTGCCGCCGTCCCCAGCCGCCCGCCTCCTCGTCGTACATGCCGTCGAGCTGCGCGAGCAGGGCGATCCGCACCGCGTCGAGATCTTCGGCCGGCGCCTCGCCCCCGCCCGCGTCGTCGTCGAGCGTGCGGTCCTCGGCGTGCGCGCTCAGCACGTCGGCGAGGATGCCGCGGAAGCGCTCCGGGGGGCGGTAGCCGCGCAGGCCGAGG
Source organism: Sandaracinaceae bacterium (assembly GCA_040218145.1). Classification (GTDB taxonomy): domain Bacteria; phylum Myxococcota_A; class Polyangia; order Polyangiales; family Sandaracinaceae; genus JAVJQK01. Next base: position 40,019 of record JAVJQK010000007.1, read on the forward strand.
ATCTGCTCGCCCTCGGGGGAGAGGAACACCGTCGCGGGCCACGCGTAGCGCTGGTAGCGGTCGGCGAGGTCGGGGCGCGCGTCGCCGTCGGCGCGGATGAGCACGAAGTGCTCGGCCAGCTCGCGCAGGACCTCTGGATCGCGATAGGTCGTGTCGTTCATCACGTGGCACCAGTGGCACCACCCCGCCTGCACGCTGAGCATGATGGGCTTGTCCTCGCGACGCGCGCGCTGGAACGCCTCCTCGCTCCACTCGCTCCAGTCGGGGCCCTCGCTCGCGACGGCGTGGGCGGTCTGGCTCGAGGTGGCGGGCCCGCCGCAGGCGGCAAGGAGGAGTGAGACGAGGGCGGCGCGTTGCACGCCCCTGCATACGACGGAGGCCGCGGTTCGGTTTGCGCGCGGGTAGCCAGGTGCGGTCATCGTGGGCGAGTATGCGCGGCGCGCGATCTCGTTGCTCGTGTTGAAGGAGGACAGGGAATGCTGGGAATCGAGAAGATCGCCTACGAGGCGCACCCGTGAGCGCGGAGCTCCAGCACGTCGAGGCCAACGGCGTGCGCTTCGCCTACTTCGAGGAGGGCGAGGGGCCGCTGGTGTTGCTGATCCACGGCTTCCCGGACACCGCCCACACCTGGGACGACCTGCGGCCCCGCCTCGCGGCGAAGGGCTATCGCGCCGTGGCCTACTTCCAGCGCGGCTATCACCCGAGCGCGATCCCGATGCGGGACCCGGATCAGGAGACGATCTCGCGCGACGCGCTGGCCCTCATCGGCGCGCTGGGGGAGAAGAAGGCGATCGTCGTCGGGCACGACTGGGGCGCGACGGCGGCCTACGGAGCGGCCGCGATCGGCGGGCCGAAGAAGGTCGAGAAGCTCTTCACGGTCGCCATCCCGCATCCGCTCGCGATCAAGCCCACCGTCTCGAAGGTGTGGGGCGTGCGCCACGTCGTCACGTACAAGCTGCCCGGCGCGGCCAAGCGCTTCGCCAAGGACGACTTCGCCGCGCTGCGCGAGCTCTACGCGCGCTGGAACCCGAGCTGGACAGACGTGCCCGAGTCGGAGCTCGCGCCGGTCAAGCGCGCCTTCTCCAACCGCGCGAGCCTCGAGGCGGCGCTCGGCTACTACCGCACGCTGAGCCCGACTCCGCCGCCGTACCTTAAGAAGAAGATCGAGGTGCCGACGGTCGCCGTCGCGGGCACCGACGATCCGATCGCCGAGCTGAGCGACTATGAGCGCGCCGAGCGCTGGTTCACCGCGGGCTACACGGTGGAGACGATGCCCGGCGGGCACTTCCTGCACCGCGAGCACCCGGAGATCTTCGCCGAGAAGGTCCTCGCGCACCTGTAGCGGAACGGGGGCTCGCGCAAAGGCGCAAAGTCGCAAAGAGGAGGCCTCTGCGATCGAAGTGCGCAGACTCAGTTGAAAGTGAGATCGCAGCGTTCCAACTGAGCCCACACAGTCCAGTTGAGAGAGCCTATCGACTGAACTGTGGCCACGCAGTTCAGTTGAGACCATCAATCAACTAAGTTGCGTCCGCACAGTTCAGTTGAGACCGCGCATCAACTGGATTGTGCTGGCACAGTTCAGTCGAGAGCGCCTATCAACTGAGTTGCGTCCGCACAGTTCAATTGAGACCGCCTATCAACTGGACTGTGCTGGCACAGTTCAGTCGAGAGCGCCTATCAACTGGACTGTGCCCGCACAACCGCGAGCTCTGGACGCGACGTTCTGACTGAGCTCACGCAGTTCGATCGAGGGCGTACATCGATCGGGCTGTGTCCACGCAGTTGGAGGGGGCTCGCGCAAGGGCGTAGAGGCGCAAGGAAGAACGGTATCGGCCTCGGGCCCCGTCTTGGGTATCGCACGCGTTGCTGACAGCTGCGGAGCCATGGCGTCTTTGCGCGAAATCTGTCCGTGCCGAGCTCGGCAGGCTCGAGCGCGGGCAGGGGCACGGGCAGGGGCAGGGGCAGGGGGAGCAGGGCTTTGGCCCTGCTCAGCGGATGTGGGTGATGTACCAGCGCGGGCCCCAGTTGATGAGGGTGCGCAGCTCGAAGCGGCGCTCGGCGCCGTCGACGCGGTAGTAGATCCAGTCGTGCCGGGAGGCCCAGTAGGGGACCGCGTTGGCCTCCTCGCGGCGATCGACCCAGCCGCCGCGGCGGGTCATGACGAGGCGGTCGAAGGTGGCGCCAGCGGGGATCTCGCCGTGCAACGCGTGGATGTCGCGCTCGTAGTGGCGAAGCAGGACCTCCCAGTAGCGCCGCGGGTCCGCGATGCCCTTGACGACGAGGAAGGGCTCGAGGGGGAAGAAGAAGTCGCGCGCCAGGGAGGGGTCGTCCTCGAGGATGGCCGTGAAGAGCTGCTCGGCGCGCTGCGCCGCGTCACCCACGGGGGGCCGACGGGCCGGGGGATCGCGCCAGTCGTTCTCGGCCGGGATGGCCAGCTCGCTCGGCTGGGCGGCGGCCATGGGGGACGCGGTGAGCGGCGTCGCGCTCGCGGCGAGGGTCAGCAGCGCGAGCGCGGGGAGGAGCTTTCGCATCGGCGGACTGTACGACCCTGGCCCGGCGAGTTCTATTCGACGTGACTACTCGATGACGGGGAACGACTCGGGGCTGCGGGTCCGGTACTCGGCGTCGACGTGCTGCATGAGGTCGAGGAGGAAGGTCTGCATCTGCGCGCCGCCGGGGACCTCCTCGGGCGCGTCGGTGTAGAAGGTGCCGCGCAGGCACTCGCTCCCGCGGCAGCGGCCGTCCGGGAAGACGAGGATCATCTTCTGCATCCGGCGCGAGCTGCCGACGCGCGGGGTGTTCATGTCGGCCCACATCAAGAGGCCGAGCGCGACGAGGTCCTCGGGCGACATGCCGTAGCCGTGGAGGAAGTAGACCACCGGGTAGCTCCGCCCGGCGTTCTCCTCGAGGAAGTAGCCAGGCGGCAGGACCATCGAGACCGGGCCGGTGCGGCCGGTCGACGCGGTGAAGTCGAAGACGAAGGTGTTGACGTAGCCGCACGCCTCGCGGTCGTTCTCGGCGCAGATGCGGTCCTGCGTCACGCGGCGCCGATCGCCGTCGGGCCAGCGCGCGTCCATCATCATCAGGCCCGAGCGCAGCCGGTCGATGAGCTGACCGCCCGTGCCGACGTGGCCGCCGTCGCCGGCCGTGATGAAGCGCGGGTCGATGTCGGGGTCGCCGTAGCGGACCATCGCCGCGCGCCCCACGTCCTCCCACGGGACGTCGAAGTGCTCGAGCTCGAGGCGCCCGTCCATGTGCAAGGCGGCGTGCCCGTTGTAGTAGCGGACCGGGAAGCCCCGGTTGCTCCAGCCGGCCATCGTGACGTTGGCCATCACGACCCAGTTGAAGAGATCGCGGATGCCGCCGTCGGCGAAGACGTCGACGTCACGCAGGGTCTCGAGATCCATGTGCTCCGCGAGCCAGCGGGGCGAGGACTCGATCATGCGGTTGGCGCCGCGCGCCCGGTCGAAGCAGCCGTTGCCCTCGCCGATGTCGAAGCCGCCGCCGGGAAGGTCCGCGGTCGGCGCGAGCTGGCGAGTGCCCATCAGCCCGTCGATGCCGACGTCGAGGAAGGCCTCGGCCACCCCGGCTTCGCCCGCGGTGCACTGATCTTCGCCCACCACGTCGCGGTTCCAGTTGCCCTCGGTGCCGCCGGGGTTGAACTGGAAGTGGAAGTCGTCGCCCGCCGGGTCGGGGTTGGTGACGGGATCGTAGGGCGTCCCGTCGGGGCTCGTCTCCATCGCGCTCGGCACCCCGTCGAGGCCGAAGTCGTCGAAGGGCTCCCGGCCGTTGCGGATCACCGGCTCGCCCGCGTCGCGCACGCCGTTCCCGTTCACGTCGACCGCGAGCACGACCTCGATGGGCATGCCGTGGCCGCCGTCGGGGTTCCAGTGGCCGATGTCGCCCGGGACCTCGCCGCCGTCGCAGAAGGTGATGACGGGGTGCTGGCCGTCGGGGTTGAACTCGTCGTCGAAGAAGCCCGCGCCCTCGCTGCCGCTGAGGAAGTCTCCGTCGCCGTCGAAGGGCGGGACGATGATCTGGGCGTCCGGGGCGCAGCGCGCGCTCGCGGGCATGGTGCGCACCTCGTCGGGCACGCCGGGCGGGGTGACGCTCGGCTCGCTCGGGTCCGCGGTCCGGTCGTAGTTCGGGTTGCCGAACATGGTGGCCAGGTCGCGGAAGATCGAGATGTAGTCGGTGCGGTTGAAGGTGCCGCCCTGGCCCTCGAAGCCGTCCTCGTACCACCAGTGCTCGAAGTGCTGCGGGTGCTCGTGGATGTGCTCGACGGGCGGGGTGCGCGCGAGCGAGGCGCCCATCGCGCAGCCCTCCGGGTCCAGCTGCCGCTCGGTCTCGGTGCAGAACCCGCCCACGTGATAGTTGCGGATGTGCTCGAGCATGAAGGTCCAGTCGGTCGGGCCGCCGAGCGGAGCCACGAAGTCGAACAGCTCCGGGTTGCCGAGGCCGATGCGCCCCGAGCCGCTGCCTCCCATCGAGAAGCCGAGGATGCCGCGGAAGACGAACTCGCGGTCTCGCCGCGTCGGCGCGTCCTCGCGGACCACCGCCTGGTAGGTGCCGAGCCGCGCCATCTCGAAGGTGAGCGTGCCGCCGCCCGCGGAGCCCTGGAAGCGCGGGCTCGCGATGCCCACGAGGCGCGCCTCCTCCATGTGGGGGCCGCGCCACACGACCTCGACGTGCCCGAGCCCGGCCCCGCTCGGGAGGCGCGCGCTCGTCACGGGGATGGTGAGCGGGATCTCGCGGTTCAGGATCGCGTGCGCGGGCCCGAAGGTCACCGCCGGCCCGAGCGCGAGGTAGCCGGCCGGGGTCATGTCCTCCGCGCAGTCGATCGCCGCGTCGAAGGGGTCCACGTGGTAGCGGTCGTCCCGCGCCGCGCCCTCGGGGAGCGCGATCGCGGCGCCCGCGAGCGCGCCGGAGTCCACGGAGAGCCCGCCCGCGGGGGCGACGTTTCCGCTCGCCGACCCGTCGCACGCGGCCACCGGCGCGTCGTCGATGACGACCACCTCGAGGGCCGCCTCGCTCGTGTCGCCGCCCTCGTGGGAGGCGGTCGCGGTCAGGGTGATCGTGCCGGGCGCGACGCCGGTGAGCACGAGGTCGACGCGGTCGCGCGTGGGCGGGATGCTCACCGTGGCCGGCGCGTCGACCACGCCGTCCGCGCTCGCCGTGAGCGTGAGCGTCGCGCCGGGGAGGCAGTCCTTGTCGAACGTCAGGTGCACGGCCCGCTCGGCCCCGACCGCCATGCCCACCGACGTGCGCGACCAGGTCAGCTCCGGGAACGCCACGCTGCCGCAGCCCATCACCTCGGCGCCCGCGTCTCCCGGGCCTCCGTCGGAGTCGGTCACGCCGTCGTCGCAGGCGGCGAGCGCGAGGGTCAGAGAGAGGGAGACGAACAAGCCGGTGAAGCGCATCGCGGAGAGGATAGCGAGATTGGCCCGACCGATCTCGGGCAAGGCCGACTGGAAACCGCCGTAAGGCTCGTGTCAGGGTTCTGGCGCGATGCGCGGCGCTCTCCTCTCCCTCCTGTTGGTCCTCGCCGGGTGCGGTGGGGAGTCGGTGGCCCCCGATGGCGGCGTGGGCCTCGACGCGTACTCGCCTCCGCCCCCGGACGCGGGCCCCGCCGAGCCCACACCCGACGCGCGGGTCCCCTTGCCGGGCCGAGACGCGGGCGTCGAGCCGAGCGAGGATGGCGGCGCGCCCGACGCTGGCCCGCCGCCGCCCGACGACGTGCGCTTCGTGCTGATGGGCGACACCGGCGAGGGCAACGCCGATCAGCGCGCGGTCGCGGTGGCCATCCGCGACTACTGCGCGCTCGAGGGCTGCGACTTCGTCATCCTGCTCGGCGACAACATCTACGACTCGGGCGCGTCCTCCGTCGACGACCCGCAGTGGACGACGAAGTTCGAGGAGCCCTACCGCGACGTGGAGCTGCCCTTCTACGCGGTGCTCGGCAACCACGACTACGGCGGCGTGCTCTTCGGGCGCGACTCGGGCGGGCTCGGCAACGAGTGGGACAAGGGGCCGGTCGAGGTGATGTACTCGGCGCGCTCGACCAAGTGGACGATGCCGGACACCCACTACACCTTCCAGGTGGGCAACGTGGGGTTCGTGATGATGGACACCAACTCCATCCTCTGGGACGACACCACGAACGGCGACCAGCGCGCGTGGTTCCCCGGCGCGGTCGCCGATCTCCGTGCCTCGGGCGCGGACTGGATCATGGCCGCGGGCCACCACCCGCTCCGGAGCAACGGCGCGCACGGCAACGCGGGGAGCTACGAGTCGCTCGAGATCGGCGGCGTCGACGTGCCCATCCCGATCCCCATCATGGACGGGCGCAACTTCCGGCGCTTCATGCACGACTACGTCTGCGGCAACGTGGACTTCGCCTTCGCGGGCCACGACCACAACCGTCAGTGGCTCGACGAGCCCGACGCGTGCGGCGGCACGGAGCTTGTCGTCAACGGCGCGGGCGCCAAGACCAAGTCCTTCGACCGCGACGACCGCAACGCCGCGCACTGGCAGAACGACGCCATCGAGGGCTTCATGTACGTGCACATCTCGGGCGACACCATGATCGGCCGCTTCATCGACTCGAGCGGCGCCGTCGAGTACGAGCGCATGCTGATGCGTCCCAGCGCGAGCTGGTAGTCACCGCGCGCCTCGACGCGCGTACGCTCCGGCCCCAGGGAGGTCAGATGAGCGACACGGTGACGATCTCGAAGAAGGCGCCTCTGCGGGTGGCCACGTGGAGCGAGCTGGAGGATCGGGTGCCGGCCTACGCGCTCGCGCTCCAGACGGATCTCGTGGTGATCCGGCTGGGCGACGAGGTCTCCGTGCTCTACGGGCGCTGCCTGCACCGCGGGGCGCTCATGGCCGACGGACGGATCGAAGGCGACAACCTCATCTGTGGTCTTCATGGCTGGGACTACCGGGTCGATACCGGCGTCAGCGCGTACGCGAACGACGAGATCCTGCACAAGTTCGACGCGCGCATCGACCCGTCCGAGGACGCGGTGTTCATCGAGGAGGCGGACGTGCGCGCGTTCCAGCGCGTCCACCCCCAGCCCTACGACCGCGAGGCCTATCTCGGGCTCTATCAGGACCCCCACGGCGCGCCGGAGGAGGACGCCAACGGCTACATCCAGCGGCTCGCGCGCGAGGGGCTCGAGAAGACGGGGCACCACGGCGTGGTCAGCGCGATGGGCGTGCCGCGGAGTCAGCTGCCGCGCTGGGACTCGCTCCAGCTGCTCACGGCGCAGCTCGCCCGCCGCCCGCTCGCGGACGACGCCGAGGTCGGCACGGAGCTCGTCATCGGGCCGCGGGCCGACAAGCCGCTCCGGCTCGCGATCCCGCTCTTCGTCAGCGACATGAGCTTCGGCGCGCTCAGCGAGGAGGCGAAGATCGCGCTCGCCAAGGGCGCAGAGGGCGCGGGCACGGGCATCTGCTCGGGCGAGGGCGGCATGCTGCCCGAGGAGCAGGCGGCCAACTCCCGCTACTTCTACGAGCTGGCCAGCGCGCGCTTCGGCTGGAGCATGGACAAGGTGAAGCGCTGCCAGGCGTTTCACTTCAAGGGCGGGCAGGGGGCCAAGACGGGCACGGGCGGGCACCTCCCGGGCAACAAGGTCGTGGGCAAGATCGCCGAGGTGCGCGGGCTCGAGCCGGGCACGCCCGCGGTGAGCCCGAGCCGCTTCGAGGACCTCGCGAGCGTCGACGACTTCCGGCGCGTGGCCGACGAGGTGCGCGAGGCGACGGGCGGGATCCCGATCGGCTTCAAGCTCAGCGCGCAGCACATCGAGGCCGACCTCGACTTCGCCGTCGCGGCGAGCGCGGACTACGTGATCCTCGACGGGCGCGGCGGCGGGACCGGGGCCGCGCCCGAGATCTTCAAGGACAACATCAGCGTGCCGACGATGATCGCGCTGGCCCGCGCGCGCGCTCACCTCGACCGACGCGGGCTCGACGATCTGACCCTGATCATCACGGGCGGGCTGCGAACCGAGGGGGACTTCGTCAAGGCGCTCGCGCTCGGGGCGGACGGGGTGGCGATCGCGAACAGCGCCATCCAGGCCATCGGCTGCCTCGGCATGCGGGCCTGCCACACCAACAACTGCCCGGTGGGCATCGCGACGCAGAAGGAGAGCCTGCGGGCGCGCCTCCAGATCGACGAGAGCGCCGCGCGCCTGACCCGCTTCTTCGAGTCCACCACCGCGCTGATGAAGATCCTCGCCCGCGCCTGCGGCCACGCGCGGCTCGGCGACTTCGCGCTCGACGACCTGACCACCTACGACCGTGACCTCGCCCACCTCACGGGCGTGCCCTACGCAGGGCTCGGCCAGATCTGATGGAAGACCGCTGATCGGAAACCTCGCCCGCGCTCGGCCGAAGAGCGCGGCGTGACTTCCCGAACCGCCTCCGTGACCCCCCATCCCCTCGGGAGCCATCCTCTCGGGAGGGAGCGGAGATGACGCAGAACGCGTCCGACTACGCCGACGCGCTGGCCGCGCACGTCACCGACGCGGCGTGCGCGATCGGGCTCAGTGTGCTCGCGCTCGTGGTCGTGCTCGCCATCGCGTGCCTCCGCCGCCCCGGCTCGAGGGATGTCGCGCGTCTCCTGCTCGCGCCGATCGCCATGCTGCCCTTCGCGCTCTTCCTGGGGACGACGCCGCCCCCCGTCCCGACCCTCGCGCGCGGGGAGGCCGTCGTCATTCACGCCCGCGCTCACCGCTGGCGCTGGGAGTTCGAGCAGTCCAATGGAATGATCGAGGGCCGGCTCCTCGTCCCGGTGGGGCGGACCGTGCACCTCGTGCTGACGAGCGAGGGGCCCGCGCCGACCGTTCATTCGTTCCACGTCCCCGCCCTCGGGATCGGGGTGGACGTCGCGCCCGGCCAGAAGCGCCACGTCCTCTTCGTGGCGGAGCGGGAGGACGACTACCTCATCGAGTGCGGCGCCTTCTGCGGCACGGGTCACGCGCGCATGTCGGCCTCGCTGGTCGTGCTGTCGCAGGCCGAGTTCGACCCCCCCTACGGTTGCACTCTCGGCTTGCACGCGCCTCTGGACGTCACGATGGCGGAGTGGGGCGAGAGGGTGTTCGCGAACAACGGCTGCCCCGCGTGTCACACCGTGGGCGAGGCGCGCTCGGACTTACCCTCGACGCAGCCCTCGAGCCTGCCCGACGACGAGCCCTCGCGCCCGCCCTTGGTCCTGGTGGGCCCCGGCCTCTACGACCTCGTGATGCGCGAGCGCCCGCTGACCGACGGCGCGGTGGCCCTCGCCGACGCCGACTACCTGCGGCGCGCGATCGTGAGGCCCCAGGACGACGTCGTGGTCGGCTACGAGCAGATGGCGATGCCCGCTTTCAACTTCTCGGAGGCGGAGCTCGACGCTCTGCTGGCCTATCTGCATGCGCTGTCGGCCAGCCCTGAGATCCGCGAGCGGGCGAAGGACTTCGAGCCCTACTGAGCGAAGCTCTCTTCAGGCCGCGTCGCTCGAGGTGCAGACGCGGTTGCGGCCCGAGCGCTTGGCGGCGTAGAGCGCGTTGTCGGTGACCTTGAAGAGCGTCTCGGGCGAGTCGGCGTCGTGCGGGAAGGTCGCGACGCCGACCGAGCACTTGACGCTCAGCTTGCCCAGCTCGGTGGTGAACACCGTCTCGCCCAGCTCCTCGCGGATGCGCTCGGCGAGCGTGATGGCGCCCTCCGTGTCCGTCTCCTCGCAGAGCACGCAGAACTCCTCGCCGCCGAAGCGCGCGACCGCGTCCGTGTCGCGCTTGACCCGGTTGAGGATCGCGCCGAGCTCCTTGATGACCACGTCGCCCACGTCGTGCCCGTAGGTGTCGTTGACGCTCTTGAAGTGGTCGATGTCGGTGACCAGGAGCGAGAGCTTGCGCCCGAAGCGGTCGGCGCTCTTGAGCTTCGCGTCGAGCTCCTCGAGGAACGCGCGCTTGTTCAGGCAGCCCGTGAGCCCATCCGTGGTGGCCATCTCCTCGAGGCGCCGCACCGCGGCCGCGTTGCTCATCGCCACCGCGAGCTGGTTGGCCAGCACCTGCAGCGTGGGGCGAACCGCGTCATTGAAGGCGTCGCGGCGGTGCGCGGCCAGGGCCAGCGTGCCGATCGCGTCCTCGCGCACCACGAGCGGCAGGATCAGCAGCGACGACATCTCCTTGAGGTTCGCGCGCTTGGTGTAGACGACCTGCTGCCGCGCATCGAACTCGCCGCGGTAGGGGAGGTAGTGGCGGTTCTTGACCGCCATCGCGGTGAGCGACGTGTTGTCGCGGAAGGTGAGCTTGGCGAAGCGCTCCGCCTCCTCGCCCACCGCCTTGCGCACGCTGTGGCGCTTGCTCTCCGCGTCGTAGAGCGTGATGGCCGCGAAGTCGTAGGGGGCGATGTCGCCCGCGGCGCTGAGCCCGGCGTCGATGACCTGGTCCTCGCTCAGCGCCTCGCCCAGCGCCTGGGACGCGCGGTAGAGGTGGGTCTGCTCGCGCTTGCTGCGCTCGAGCTGCACGAAGACGCGCTCGTTCTGGATCGCGCGCAGCACCTGGGCGACCGCGCCCGTGAGGACCTCCTCCTCCTGCGGCGTGAACGGCCGCGCGCCGAGCCGGTCGGCGCAGAGCGCGCCCTGCACGTTGCCGCTGCCCGGGTCGGTGACCGGCACGCCGAGGAAGGTCCCCACCCGCGCGCCGTTCTGGTAGTAGCAGAGCCCCTTGTAACCTGGCTTGAGGTTCTCGAGGTTCATGGTCAGCCCGCGGCTCGCCACCGCGCCGACCGCGCCCTCACCGGCCGAGAACGGCCCCTCGGCCACGTCGTCCGAGTCGGTGGCCAGCTCGACGATGCGGAGCTTGCCCGTGTCGTCCTTCATGAAGAGCACACAGGTGTGCAGATCGAGCGTGCGCTTGAGGAGATCGAGCACGTGGTAGAGCGCGTCGTGCACCTGCTCGAGGCTCGAGCGGAAGACCTTGTCCTCCGCCTGGGCCGAGGCGTCGCTGCTCGCCGCGCCGACCAGCCGGAACAGGCGGCTCTCCTCGCGCACCTTCTCCCGCTCCTGGTCGAGCTCCTTCTTGCTGCGCTCGCGGACCCGGGCGATCTCCGCGCGGGTGAAGACCACGTTCAGCGCCCCGAAGAGCACGATGAAGACGCCGTGCAGGGCGAAGCGCTCCCAGTCCGCCCGCGCCTGGGTCAGCCACCAGAGCGCGGCCTCGAAGCCGAGCGCGAAGAGCACGAGGGTGGTGCCCATCGGGCTCCGCGCGAAGGACGCCAGGAACGCGACCAGCACGTAGATCGCCGGGTAGACCGGGCCCTGGAGCCCGCCCCCGAGCTGCACCCCCGCGTGCGCGGCGATGAGCAGCAGCACGCCGAGCTCGAGGTCCAGCCACTTGCCCTCCTCGGCCCCGGGCTTCTCCCGCGCGCGCTTGGCGGCTCGGACCCCGAAGATGGCGAGCCAGGCCAGCCCGACCGCGCCGTGCTCGACCCCGAGGGACTCCGGATCGACGAGGAACACCCCGAGCAGCACCAGCACCGCGAACGCGCTCGCGGCGACGAAGCCGAACGAGGCCCGCGCGGTCTTTCGGATGGTCAGCGCTGCGTGGACGAGGGACGACATGGCGGCGGCAGTCCCCCATCCGGTAACGGATCGCGCGGTCGGTGGTCAAAAAAGCGGAGGCGGGCGCGAGGGCCCCGATTTCTGGACGGATCGGCGGCCGCGTGGCGAGCATGGGCCGCCCGTGTCTCGACTCGGAAGCGCGCTCGCCTGGATGCTGCCCTTCGGGCTCTTGATCTTGTCGATCGTGAGCGTGCCGCTCGCGATCCTCGATGAGGAGGGCCTGCCGCGCTACCGCGCGCTCAAGGGGGAGCTGGCCGAGGTGGACCGGGTGAACGGGCGCCTGCGCCGCGAGGTGGAGCTGCTGCACCGCGAGGTCGACGCCTTGCGCACCGACCCCGAGACCATCGAGCGGATCGCCCGCGACGAGCTGGGCATGATCCGCGACGACGAGCTGATGTTCCAGTTCTCCCAGTGACTACAGGGCGTCGGCCGGCGGCGGCTGCTCGGTGGGCTCGGGGGTCATGCGACGGAGCACGGCCAGGACGATCAGGATCAGGACGGCCAGGCCCACCGCGAGCAGGTAGCGGCCGAGGCCGGCCGCGGTCCCGAGGGCGGCGGTGGCCAGGAGCGACGCCGCGGTGGTCAGCCCGACCACGCGGTCCTTGGAGATGAAGACCGTGCCCGCGCCGATGAAGCCGATCCCGGCCACGATCGCCTCGATGGCGCGGATCGGATCGAGGCGCGCGTTGCTGGCGTCGACCAGGTCCACCAGGAGGAGCGCGATGCCGCTGAAGGCGGCCGCGCTCGCGGCCACGAGCATGTGGGTGCGCAAGCCAGCCGGGCGGGCGAGCCGCTCGCGCTCCCAGCCCACGGGGATGGCGAGGGCCAGAGCCAGCCCCACCCGGAGCAGCAGGATGGCGTCCATCTCCACGCTCCGTCCTCTATCCCCACCCCTCGGCCGAGCAACGACGGGCCCCGCGGGATGTGGCGCATCTGCCGGGGATGCTTGACACTTTCTCGGCGCCTCCCTATTGCCGAGGTTGCCCTCGGAGCTGACCACCGCGTGCCTCACCCCAGTCGACCTGAGCTGACCTTTCGCGCTCGGAAGATCCTGTACGCCGTGATCACCGAGTACGTGGCGAGCGGCGAGCCGGTCGGGTCCCGTCGGCTGGCCAAGCGCTACGGCATCAACCTGTCCGCGGCCACCATCCGGAACGTGCTCGCCGATCTGACCGACGCGGGCTTCCTCGGGCAGCCGCACACCAGCGCGGGGCGCGTCCCGACCGAGCGCGGCTTCCGCGTGTTCGTCGACGCGCTCATCCAGATGCGCGAGGTCACGGCCGAGGACCGAGACGCGGTGATGCAGCGCATGCGGGATCTGCGCCCCGGCGTGGACGATCTCGTGAAGGAGGCGGGCCGGCTGCTCGCGACGATGGCCGGCGCCGCGGCCGTGGTCACCCGCCCCCGCGCGGACGCCGAGCCGCTCTCGCAGATCCGCTTCCTCGAGCTGCGGCCCGGGGAGCTGCTCGCGCTGATCATCACGCGCGACGGCGCCATCCAGAACCGGGCCATCCCCGCGCCCGAGCTCACCCCGTCCGCGCTCGAGCGGCTGAACAACTACCTGGCCGAGAAGGTGGCCGGCAAGACGCTCGCGGAGGTCCGCAAGGCGCTCTCGAGCGAGGTGGCGGACGAGCGCACGCTCCAGCAGCAGGCGCAGCAGGTCCTCGAGGCCGCGGCCTCGACCCAGGACGAAGAGCGCGACATCGTCATCCAGGGCCACACCGTGCTCTTCGACCGGCCCGAGTTCTCGGACTCGGAGAACATCCGGCGCTACCTGCGCACGTTCGAGGAGAAGGAGCGCCTGCTCGGCCTGCTCGACTCGACCATCGCCGCGGGCGGGGTCCAGGTGCTCATCGGCTCCGAGACGGAGCTCGAGGAGGTGCCCGACATCTCGCTCATCAGCGCCAGCTACCAGCGCAGCGGCCGCACCGCGGGCACGGTCGGCATCATCGGCCCCACCCGCATGGACTATGGCAAGCTCGTGCCTCTGGTCGGCTTCACCGCGCAGGTGATCAGCGACGTGCTCGACGGTGTGCACTCCGACGAAGAGGAGCCGGACGACGCGTGAGGTTGGGCTTTGGGGATTACGGTGCTAGAGCGCATCTCGAAACCCTCCCGTCGCCTGGCCGGCGGGACGGGCCCCATCCGCGGCCGGTCGCTCCTCGAAAATACTCCGGCATTTCCTCGTCGCGCCCAACCACGGCTGGGACCCGTCGCGCTCGGCCATGCTCGGTCCGAGTCTCGAGATGCGCTCTAGCGCCTGGAATTCGCGAACCTTTCTGATCAAACTCCGGCGCGCTGGACTATGATGGGCCGCTCTGGTTCCCGGCCCAGGGAGTGAAACGGTCGTGAGCGACGTGGATATCAAGAGCCCCGACGAAGAGACCGGCGAAGAAGCCGAGCCCAACGCCAAGAAGCCGGTAGCGACGCTGCCCGAGGACGACGCGGGCGAGGCCCAGCTGTCGCCCATGGAGGAGCTCGAGGCGGAGCGCGCGAAGCTGAAGGACCAGCTGCTGCGTACGGCGGCCGACTTCGACAACTACCGAAAGCGCGCCCGAAAGGACGTGGAGCTCGCCGAGCGCAAGGGCAAGGAGGCGGTCCTCCGCGAGATCCTGCCCGTGATCGACAACCTCGAGCGCGCGGTGGCCGCGTCCGCCGACGCCGTCGACGTCCAGGCGGTCCGGGACGGCGTCAACATGGTGCTGAAGAGCTTCGAGGAGTCGGCGGCCCGGCTCGGCATCGAGCGCGTGGAGTCCGTGGGGCAGCGCTTCGACCCGAACCTCCACGACGCCTTCCAGCAGGTCGAGACGGACGAGCACGTGCCCGGCACGGTGGTCCAGGAGTATCAGCCCGGATATAAGATGGGGGACAAGCTCCTCCGCCCCGCGATGGTCGTCGTGGCCCGCAAGGTGCCCGAACCCAAGACGGAGGAGGGCGACGCCTCCTGACGTCGCGCCCGCGCTCGTATGTCCAAGGTCATCGGGATCGATCTCGGCACCACCAACTCGTGCGTCGCGTTCATCGAGAACGGCGAGCCGGTGGTGATCCCGAACGCGGAGGGCTCGCGCACCACGCCCTCCGTGGTGGCGTTCATGAAGGACGGCGAGCGTCGCGTCGGCACCGTGGCCAAGCGGCAGGCGGTCACGAACCCCGAGAACACCGTCTACGCCGTCAAGCGCCTGATGGGCCGTCGCTTCGAGAGCGAAGAGGCCAAGTGGCAGGCGGAGTCCGTGCCCTACCGCGTCGTGCAGGCGATGAACGGAGACGCCTGGGTCGCGGTCGGTGACGCCGAGTACTCGCCGCCCGAGGTGTCGGCGATGATCCTCCAGTCGATGCGCGAGGTGGCCGAGGCCTACGTGGGATCCGAGATCTCCGAGGCGGTGGTCACCGTGCCGGCCTACTTCGACGACGCGCAGCGGCAAGCGACGCGCGACGCGGGCAAGATCGCCGGGCTCGAGGTCAAGCGCATCATCAACGAGCCCACCGCGGCCGCGCTCGCCTACGGGCTCGACGCGACCAAGCAGGGCAAGGTCGCGGTCTACGACCTCGGCGGCGGCACGTTCGACATCTCGATCATGGAGATCCAGGACGGCGTCTTCAAGGTCCTGAGCACCAATGGTGATACGCACCTGGGCGGGGAAGACTTCGACGGGGAGATCGTCAACCTCCTGGCCGAGCGCTTCCTGAAGGAGCACGAGGGGCTCGACCTCCGCAAGGACAAGGTGGCGCTGCAGCGCCTCAAGGAGCAGGCGGAGAAGGCCAAGCACGAGCTCTCCACCGCGCTCGACACCGAGATCAACCTCCCCTTCATCGCCGCGGACGCGACCGGCCCGAAGCACCTCGTGACGCAGGTGAAGCGCTCGGAGCTGGAGATCCGCGTCTCGGACCTCGTCGAGCGGACGCTCGGGCCCTGCAAGAAGGCGCTCGACGACGCGGGCGTGAAGACCGAGGACATCGAGGACGTGATCCTCGTCGGCGGCATGACGCGCATGCCGCTCGTCCAGAAGATCGTCACCGAGTTCTTCGGCAAGAAGCCCCACAAGGGCGTCAACCCCGACGAGGTCGTGGCCATCGGCGCCGCCATCCAGGGCGCCTCGCTCTCGGGCGAGATGGAGGAGGTGCTCCTCCTCGATGTCACCCCGCTGTCCCTCGGCGTCGAGGTCGGCGGCGGCATCTTCCACCGCTTGATCGAGCGCAACACGACCATCCCCGCCAGCGCGGAGGAGGTCTTCACGACCAGCATCGACAACCAGCCCTTCGTGCCGATCCACGTGCTCCAGGGCGAGCGCGAGATGGCGGGCGACAACAAGACCCTCGCCAAGTTCGAGCTCGCGCCCATCCCCCCCGCGCCGCGCGGCGTGCCGGAGGTCGAGGTGCGCTTCGAGATCGACGCGGACGGCATCGTCAACGTGTCGGCCAAGGACCTCGGCTCCGGGCGAGAGCAGAAGGTGCGCGTCGTGGCCTCCAGCGGCCTGACCCAGGAGCAGGTCGACAAGCTCGTCGAAGAGGCGGGCAAGTACCGACAGAGCGACGAGAAGCGCAAGGAGCTCGCCGAGCTGCGCAACTCGGCCGAAGCTCTGCTATACACCTCCCAGCGTGCGGTGGAGGAGATGGCTGAGCTCGTGGAACCTGATGTCATCGAAGCGGTAGCGCAGGACATCGAGCAGCTCCGCGAGCTGTTGTCGGGGGGAGACGCAATTGCCATCCGTGAGGCGCTTCAGCAGCTCGAGCTGAGCGCCTATCGGATCGCCGAGTCCATGTACGGCGGCGGCGACGCCTGACCGGATCTGGCTCGGGGATCTGTGGAGGTTCCCTGATGCGCCTCGTTTCGCTCTCTCTCTCCGTGGCGTCGCTCTGCGCCGTCGCGGCCACACACACGCAGATCGCACGCGCGCAGGACATGCCCGCCGCGGCGGTGCTCGAGACCCAGGTCGCGGGCGGCGTCGACGCGGGCACGGGCGGCGCCGTGGACCGGCTGATCCGCGCGGAGCTCGACGGGCTCGGCACGGTCCGCACGTCCAGCGGGGTCGCGCTCGACCTCGGTGAGGTGCAGCTCGCGCTCGGCTGCGTCGGCGAGACGCCGGAGTGCCTCGGCCCGGTCGCGGCCGAGCTCTCGGTGGCGCTGCTGGTGATCCCGCACCTCGACCAGAGCGGCGCCGAGCAGATGCTGACGATCGCGCTCTTCGACCGGCGAGACGGATCCATCCATCGGGTGGTGCGGCGCGCGCAGAGCCGGCCGGAGCTGCTCGACGCGATCGAAGGCCAGCTCCGGGAGCTCTTCGGGCTCCCCGCCGCGGTCGACCCCGAGCCGGGGCCGACCCCGACGCTCTCGCCGCCTCCTTCGGAGCCGGACCTGGTCCCCGGGATCACCCTGATGGTCGTCGGCGCGATCGGGCTGGGCGTGGGCGGCGCGATGGGCGCGCTCCACCTCGACGCGCAGAGCGAGTTCGAGGCCGCGCGGCCGTCCACGATGGCCGAGGCGGACGCGGCGGCCGACGCCCTGTCGCGCTCGGAGACGTTCGCCATCACCGCCGACGTGCTCTTCGCGGTGGGCGGCGTGGCGCTCGCGGGCGGGCTCGTGTGGTTGCTCGCCGAGGTGCTGAGCGCGGGAGGCGAGGCCGACAGCGACGCCGACACCGATACGGACGAGGTCACCCTGCGCCCGGGCCGCGGCGGCTACGCGCTTCAGCTGGAATGGGGGACGCGATGAAGCGTTCGACGATGACCCTGCTCGCGCTCGTGTTCGCGGGCTGCACCGCCAACCCGGGCGCCAACCCGAGCTTCGGCTGCGAGACCGACGCCGACTGCGACCGCGGCGTCTGCTACCGCGGCTTCTGCGTCGAGGGCGGCATGGACTCCGGGGTCGGCCCGGCCTGCGACGACTCCGCGCGCTGCTTCAGCGGCGAGGCCTCGCTCCGCGGCGTCGGCGCGTGCGCCGAGGGCTGCCTCCAGGACGTCGACGGCACCGAGATGTGCGTCGGCGAAGGCGCGCCCTCCGAGGAGACCTGCAACGAGGTCGACGACGACTGCGACGGCACGACGGACGAGAACTTCGATCTCCTGCAGGATCGCAACAACTGCGGCGCCTGCGGCGCGGTCTGCGGGGTGGGGCTCGAGTGCTGCTCGGGTCGCTGCGTCGACCAGTCGGGCGACGCGCTCAACTGCGGCGCCTGCGGCAGGGACTGCGCCGAGGGCGAGGGCTGCTGCGGCGGGAGCTGCGCCCCGCTCGATCAGCCTGATAACTGCGGCGTCTGCGGCAACGCGTGCGGCCCGGGCCAGACCTGCTGCGACGGCGCGTGCGTGAACCCGCAGACGAGCCGTGACCACTGCATGACGTGCGGCAACGCCTGTGACGCGGGCGAGGACTGCTGCGGTGGGACCTGCGAGCTCGAGGACGCGCCCGCGTGCACCGCGTGCGATCCGACGTGCACGGGCGTCGACACCTGCTGCTTCGGGAGCTGCGCCGACACCGACAGCGACCCCCTCAACTGCGGCGGCTGCGGCATCGCGTGCGGCGCGGGCGAGCTGTGCTGCGGCGGCAGCTGTGTCGCCAACGACGAGGCCAACTGCGGCATGTGCGGGCGGACCTGCGGCGGGACCGAGCTGTGCTGCGGAGGCAGCTGCGTGGCCGAGGACAGCCGGAACTGCGGCACGTGCGGGATGACCTGCGACGCCGGCGAGCAGTGCTGCGCCGGCGGCTGCGTCGACACGCGCACCGACGAGCTGAACTGCGGCACGTGCGGAGAGATGTGCCGCGCCTCGGAGGAGTGCAGCAACGAGAACTGCTGCCCGGCCGGTCAGAACTTCTGCGACGGCCGCTGCCGGGAGAACAGCAATGAATACTGCGGGTCGGGATGCGAGAGCTGCGGGTTGCTCTCGGGCTGCAACGGAACGAGGTGTGTGGGGCTGTAGACCGTCGTCCCGCGCCTACCAGAGCGTGGGCTCGCGGTGGAGCTCCACCCCGAACCGATCCCGCACCGCGGCGCGCACCCGCTCGGCCAGCTCGAGCAGCTCCCGGGTGGTGCCGCCGCCGTGGTGCACGAGCGCCAGCGCGTGCTTGGTGCTGATGCCCACCTGGCCGTGGCGCGTGCCCTTGCCCATGCCCGCGCGCTCGATCAGCCAGCCGGCGGCGAGCTTGACCTGATCGCCCGAGGGCCAGCGCGGCACCTCGCTCGGATCGCTCACGATCCCCTCCGCCAGCGCCCTCTGGACCACGGCGTCCGCGGCCCCGGCGTCGACGATGGGGTTGGTGAAGAACGAGCCCGCGCTGCGGTGGTTCTCGTCCGCGAAGTCGAGCACCATCGACTTCCGACGCCGCAGCGCGATCACCGTCTCGCGCACGTCCGAGAGCGAAGGCGTCTCCAGCCCCGTCAGGGCGCGCTCCAGCTCGGCGTAGCGGATCGCGGGCGCGCCGCCGGGGCGCAGCGCGAAGGTCACCGAGAGCACCACGTAGCGCTCGGGGTCTCGCTTGAAGGCGCTGTCGCGGTAGGCGAAGTCGCAGGCCTCGGGGGGCAGGGTCTCGACCCGCAGCGTCTCGCGGTGGAGCGCGCGGACCTGGGCGATGGTCTCCGAGACCTCCTGTCCGTAGGCGCCGACGTTCTGGATCGGGGTCGCCCCGACGCGCCCGGGGATGCCGCTCAGGCACTCCAGCCCTTGCAGCCCCGCGGCCACGCAGCGCTCGACGAAGAGGTCCCAGTCCTCGCCCGCCTGGGCGGTGACGAGCGCGCGGCCGTCCTCCTCCCGCTCCTCGATCCCCTGCTGGGCCATCTCGACCACGAGCCCGTCGAAGCCCTCGTCCGAGACGATGAGGTTGCTGCCCCCGCCGAGCACGCCGACAGGGAGGCCGAGGCGCTCGGCCCAGCGGAGCGCGTGCGTGACGGACTCGGCGTCCTTCGCGCGGAGGTAGTGCTTCGCCCGCCCGCCCAGCTGCAGGGTGGTGCGAGGGGCGAGGGCCACGTCCTCGAGGATGTCGATGCCCGGGATCAAGCGCGCGCGATCGTCTCGAAGCCGACGTAGGGGCGGAGCGCCTCGGGGATGCGCACCGAGCCGTCCGCCTGCTGGTGTTGCTCGAGGATGGCGACGAGCGTGCGGCCCACCGCGAGCCCGGAGCCGTTCAGGGTGTGCAGGTGGCGCGGCTTCGCCTTCGCCTCGGGGCGGTAGCGGATCTTCGCGCGCCGCGCCTGGAAGTCGCCGAACCACGAGCAGCTCGAGATCTCGCGGTAGGCGCCTTGCCCCGGCAGCCAGACCTCGATGTCGAAGCACTTCTGCGCCGCGAAGCCGAGGTCCTTCGTGCACAGCTCCATCACGCGGTAGGTGAGGTCGAGCCGCTGCAGGACCGCCTCGGCGTGGCCCACCAGCTGCTCGTGCTGCGCCTCCGCGTCCTCGGGCCGGCAGAAGTGGACGAGCTCGACCTTGTCGAACTGGTGCTGGCGGATGAGGCCGCGCGTGTCCTTGCCGTGGCTGCCCGCCTCGCTGCGGAAGCACGGGCTGTAGGCGCAGTAGCGCTGGGGCAGAGCGTCGGCCTCGAAGATCTCGTCGGCGTGGAAGTTCGTGACCTGCACCTCGGCCGTGGGCGAGAGGAAGTGCCGCACCCGCTCCGCCTGGTCGCCCTCCTCGTAGTGGCGTCCCACGTGGAAGACGTCCGCCTCGAACTTGGGCAGCTGACCCGTGCCGCGCAGCGCCGAGTCCTTCACCAGCGCGGGCGGCCAGAGCTCCTCGTAGCCGTGCTCGCCGGTGTGGAGATCGAGCATGAAGTTGATCAGCCCGCGCTCGAGCCGCGCGCCCTGACCGCGCAGCACGGCGAAGCGCGCGCCGCTGATCTTCGCCGCCCGCTCGAAGTCGAGGATGCCCAGCGCGCGGCCCAGGTCGTCGTGCGCCTGCGGCGTGAAGTCGAACGTGGGTTTGTCGCCCCATGCCCGGACCTCGACGTTGTCGGCGTCGCTCGCGCCGACGGGGGTGCTCTCGTGCGGGAGGTTGGGCAGCCCGCTCAGGATCCCGTCGAGCTCCGCCTCGACCGCCTTCTCGGAGACCTCGAGCTCCTTGATGCGGGCGCCGATGGCCTTCATCTCGTCGCGCACCTTCGCGAAGGCGTCGCTCTTCTTGTCGACGGAGGCCATCGCCTTGCTGGTCTCGTTGCGCTTCGCCCTCAGCGCCTCGATCTCCGTGATGCCGCTTCGGCGCTGCTCGGCCAGCTCGGCGAGGCGATTCAGAGAGCTGGGCTCGGCGCCGCGCGTGGCGAGCTTCGCCCTGACCTCGTCGAGGTTCTCGGTGACGTGCCGGAGGTCCAACATGCCGCGGCTATAGCACGTTCGTCCTGTGGTAGCGTGCGGCCGCGGAGGTCCCGAGAGTGCGCAAGCGTTGGTTCCGTTGGGCGTTGGCGGTCGTCGCCGCTTTCTGGTTGGGGCTGGGCGCGTACCCCGTGGTCGCGCAGTCGACGGGCGGCAGCTTCGGCGGCGGCAGCTTCGGTGGCGGCGGCGGTGGCGGCAGTTACGGCGGCGGCGGCGGCAGCTACGGCGGCGGCAGCAGCTACGGCGGAGGCTACTCGTCCGGCGGCTACTCCGGCGGCGGGGGCGGCGGCGGGGGGCTGTCCTGCGCGTGCGTGGTCCCGTTGATCATCGGCCTGGTGCTGCTCGTCATCGTGACGAACGCGATGAAGAAGAAGGGCGGCTCGAGCCACGGCAGCCGCGCCTGGGGCAACGTCGACATCAGCGCGATCCGCCTCGGCGTCGACTGGCGCGCGCGCCGCGAGCTGCAGGCGCACCTCGAGCGGCTCGCCAAGAGCGGGCAGACCAATAGCCAAGCGGGCCTGGCGAACCTGCTGCGCGAGACGATCCTCGGGCTCCGCCGCGCGGAGCTGGCCTGGCTCTACGCGGACGTCTCCAACTACAAGCCGATGAGCGCGGCGAGCGCGGAGGGCATCTTCCGGCAGCTCGGCAGCGACGCGCGCGCCCGGTTCCGGCACGAGCTGGTCCGCAACGCCGACGGCACCCAGACCTCGAAGGACGCCCCCGAGATGCGGGCGCACCCCAACGAGGGCGAGGGCGTCGTGGTCGTCACCCTCATCGTCGCCGCGCGGCGCGAGATCCTCGACGTCGCGAACGTGCAGGACGCCAACGGCCTGCGCGCGCTCCTCGACGACATGACCGCGGTGGCCAACCCGCACACGCTGATGGCCCTCGAGGTGATCTGGTCGCCCGCGGCGGAGAACGACCGCATGAGCACGGCCGAGCTCGAGCAGTTCTACCCGCAGCTGAAGAAGATCGACGAGCGCTCGATCGCGGGCCGCGTGTTCTGCGCCTACTGCAAGGGCCCGTTCGCGATGGAGCTGCTGAACTGCCCGCACTGCGGCGCGCCCGCGCCCGGCACCGACCACCAGCATGGCTGAGAGCCTCTGCACGTCCTGCGGGGCGTGCTGCGACGGCAGCCTCTTCCGGTTCACGCCGATCTCCGAGGAGGAGGCGGCGTGGGCCCGGCGGCGCTCCCTCGCGCTCCTTCCGTCTCGCGAGCCGAGGATGGTCCAGCCGTGCGGGGCCCTCGAGGGCGCGCGCTGCCGCGTCTACGAGGAGCGCCCCGAGACCTGCCGACGCTTCCGCTGTCGCGTGCTGAAGCGCCTCGAGAGCGGCGACATCGACCGGGCGGAGGCGGAGGCGCGCGTCGCCCGCCTGCGCGAGCTCATCGCGCGCGTGCGGCTCCGAACCGGACCCGGGCCGCTCTGGGAGCGCGTCCGCGAGAGCATCGCGCAGCAGACGCCGACCGCGATGGACGCGGCGTTCCTCGCCTGGATGCTCGACGTGGCCGAGCTGCGCGCCTACGCGCGGACCACGTTCTTGCCCGAGGGTCACCCCGGCGCGTTGGACGAGCTGCCGCCCGGGCCGACCTGACCTCGCTCGAACACGCGCCCCGGGGGCTCCGGTCAGCGGCAGATGCCGCCGCCCGTGCCGCGTGGGTCACAGAGCGCGACGCCCTCGCACGCGGTGCACGCTCGACCCGCGTGGCCGCAGGCGAGGTCATCGGTGCCGCTGCGACAGGTGTCCGTCTCATCACAGCAGCCGTCGCAGTTGAAGGGGTTGCACATCTCGCAGGTGCCGCCGCCGACACCCGTCTCGCCGCACATCGCGGGCGACGAGCACTCCACGCAGCGGTTGCCGGAAGAGCCGCAGGCGAGCGTCGAGAGCCCGTCGACGCACCGACCGTCGTCGGTGCAGCATCCCTCGCAGTTGAAGGCCGAACAGGCCTCCCCTGCGTCGGTCATGGGGGCTGGCTCACGTCCGCTGTCGCCGCCGCAGTCGAACAGGCCGAGGGCGAAGAGGCAAAGCAGTCCAATGATCTTCATGGTGAGTCCTTCTCACCGCACCGGCGCGACCCCCAGGCAAACCTCGCGCCATCGTGGAAGCACGGTAGCCGTAGGCGCGGCCCCGTACGGCGTGAACAGCGCTTCACGGTTCGTCGCGACGTCGCGTCACGCCGCAGCCTCTCGCCCGTCGTCACTCCGGACGGTCAGCGGGCTCGTCGCCACGTCCCAGCGACTCGAGGAACGCGCGGTAGTCGTCGGCCACGCCGACCGCCTCCACCACCGCGATCGCCTCGGCCATGGCGCGATCCGCGCGGGCGCCGTCCTGCTCGAGCTCGCCCGCGATCTGGCGCGCGATCGCCACGCGCGACGACAGCTCGGACCGCGCGGCGCGGAAGGTGCCGAAGAACGCCCACTCGAGCGACCACACGTAGTCGGCCACCCAGTCGCGCAGCATCTCCTCCGGGTCGCCCGGCTCGGACCGCGCCTCGGCGCGATCGAAGGCGTCACCCCACGGGAGCGCCGCGTCGATGTCGTCGGTGGGCCGCTGGCGGAGGGCGAGGATCGCGGCGCCGAAGCGACGGATGGCCGCGCCGAAGCGTCCGCCGCCCTCCTCGCTCGCGAAGTCCACCGCGAGCGCGTCCCATCGCTCCGCGTCGCCCGAGAGCGGCGCCGCGTCGAGCACGTCGAGCGGATCCTCTCGCTGAAGACGCGCGATCAGCGGCGCCTCCATGATCTCCCACTCCTCGACGCTGACGGAGCGCTCGTCGTCGAGCCAGAGCGGGCCCGCGATGTGGCGGGTCGCGTGCGTCGTCGAGGCGAGCGCGGCGTCGGAGGTGAGCGGCGCGCGCTCCCCCATGCTCCGACACGGGCAGCGGTGCTCGGTCGTCACGCGCCCGCCCGTCGGGGTGGTCACGAGCATGAACGGGAACTGCTTGCAGCTCGCGGGCTTCACCTCGGGGCCGAGCCGCGCGTGCAGCTCACACACGCCCGGGCCCGCGAACATGCAGCGCCCGTCGACGGTGGTCACGAGCACGCGGTCGTCTCCGCTCCACGCGAGGATGCGCTCGTCGATCGCGTTCAGGACCCGCGCCTCGTCCCCGGTCACGGGCCCGAGCAGGTGCACGTCGCTGCAGCAGAGGCCGTCGCCGTGACAGGTGAAGCGGGCGCCGGGGCGAACGCGCAGGGGGTGCAGCTTCGTCTCACCGGTCATGAGACCCCGTACCGCATCGAATCGCGCCTGTCACTGCAGGGCTACAGCGCGGACCGCGGCTCTGTCGCCTTCCGTGGCGCGTCGCGAACGCGGGACCCGGGCTCTTCGAATCGCATCGCGCCCCTGAGAACACGCGGGCAAGGGCACGGGCAGGGGCAGAGGCAAGGGGAGCAGGCTGCTTCTTCAGCCGCCTGCTCGGGACGCCGTTTCGACCCGAGCCGCCGGGCCTATGGGCTTCCGGCGGACCATGCGGTGGGCTCTCATACGCGCGGGCGTCTGGGTATCGTGCGCGGCGATCTCGTCGTGCGACGGGCCGCAGTCCGCGCTCGCCCCGGCCGGCCGCGACGCGGCGCGCATCGCCGATCTCTTCTGGTGGATGTCGGGAGGCGCCTTGCTCGTGTGGGGCGCGGTCATGGTCGCCGCGATCTACGCCGCGCGCTCCAACCGCGAGCACGATCCGAGGCTCGCGTCGCGCTTCATCGTCGGGGGCGGCGTGGTGTTCCCCACCGTGGTCCTCGCCGCGCTGCTGAGCTTCGGCCTCGCGCTGATGCCGGACCTCCTCTCGCCCGGCGCGGCCTCCGCGCCGCGCGTCCGGGTGAGCGGTGAGCGCTGGTGGTGGCGCGTGACCTACGAGGTGAACGGCCGCCCGGTGGAGCTCGCCAACGAGCTGCGGCTGCCCGTGCGAGAGCGGAGCGGGCTGACCCTCGTCAGCCCCGACGTGGTGCACGCGTTCTGGGTCCCCTCGCTCGCGGGCAAGGTCGACATGATCCCGGGGCGCGAGAACCGGCTCGCGCTCGAGCCCACGCGCACGGGGCTCTTCCGGGGGGCCTGCGCCGAGTTCTGTGGCGGGGCGCACGCGATGATGGCGTTCCACGTCGAGGCGCTCGAGCGCCCGGCCTACGACGCGTGGCTCGCCGCGCAGGCGCGCCCGGCGGCGGCGCCCGTGGGCGAGCGCGCGGAGCGCGGCGCGGCGATCTTCGACGCGCGCGGCTGCGGCGCCTGCCACACCGTGCGGGGAACACGCGCGGAGGGGACGGTGGGACCGGACCTGACGCACGTCGGCGGCCGGCATCGCATCGCCGGCGTGCTCGCCAACGACGTCGACGGCTTCAGGCGCTTCGTGCGCGACCCGGAGGCCGTCAAACCCGAGGCCGAGATGCCCGGCTTCGCGATGCTCGCGGCCGAGGAGCTCGACGCCCTGGCTCACTATCTGGATGGCCTGGAATGAAGACGGCGAAGGACGACGTCGAGCCGCTCGAGGCGCCCTTTCCGGAGTCGGTACAGGAGGCGCAGAGGGCGCGCCTGCGCGCGGCGTGGAAGGCGCCGTCCGGCTTCCGCTACTGGTCCGCGGTGAACAACACCGAGGTCGGCGTCTGGTACACGGCGACCGCGTTCGGCTTCTTCCTCTTCGGCGGTCTGCTCGCGCTGGTCATGCGGGTGCAGCTCGCCGTGCCCGACAACACCCTGCTCGACGCCCAGACCTACGACCAGTTCTTCACCATGCACGGCTCGGTGATGATGTTCCTCTTCGCGGTGCCCGTGTTCGAGGCCTTCTCGATCATGGTGCTGCCCGAGATGCTGGGCGCGCGCGATCTGCCCTTCCCGCGGCTGAGCTCGTACGGCTTCTGGTGCTACCTCATCGGCGGCGTCTTCGTGTGCGGCTCGCTCTTCTTCGGGCACGGGCCACAGGGCGGCTGGTTCATGTACCCGCCGCTGACCACGGAGTACTCCGACGGCTACGGCGTCGACATCTGGCTGCTCGGCCTCTCCTTCATCGAGGTCGCCTCCATCGCGGCCGCGGTCGAGCTCATCGTCGGGGTGCTCAAGTGCCGCCCGCCCGGGATGCGCATCAACCTCATCCCGCTCTACAGCTGGTACATCCTCGTGGTCGCGGCGATGATCCTCTTCGCCTTCCCGCCGCTCATCGCGGGCGACATCCTGCTCGAGGTCGAGCGCGCCTTCGACTGGCCCTTCTTCGACGCGTCACGGGGCGGAGATCCGCTGCTCTGGCAGCACCTCTTCTGGATCTTCGGCCACCCCGAGGTCTACATCGTCTTCCTGCCCTCCATCGCGCTGGTGGCGATGATCGTGCCCACCTTCGCGAAGACCCCGATGGTCGGCTACGGCTGGGTCGTCCTCGCCGCGGTGGGCACGGGCTTTCTGAGCTTCGGTCTCTGGGTGCACCACATGTTCACCACGGGGCTGCCCGGGATCTCGCTCGCGCTCTTCAGCGCCGCGAGCGAGGCGATCGCGATCCCCACCGGCGTGCAGCTCTTCTGCTTCATCGCCACCCTGCTCGTGGGCCGCGTGACCATGAAGGTTCCGATGCTCTATGTCATCGGCGGGCTCAGCACCTTCGTCATCGGCGGGCTGACGGGCGTGATGGTCGCGCTCGTCCCCTTCGACTTCCAGGCGCACGACTCCTACTTCGTGGTGGGTCACCTCCACTCGGTGCTGATCGGCGGGACCATCTTCCCCATCGTCGGCGCGGCCTACTACTTCTTCCCGCTCATCGGCGGCAAGCACCTCTCCGAGAAGCTCGGCCGGCTCGCGTTCTGGCTGATGTTCGTCGGCTTCAACGTGACCTTCCTGCCGATGCACTTCACCGGCCTGCTCGGCATGCCGCGCCGCGTGTTCACTTACCCGGAGGAGCTGGGGCTGGGCTGGCTGAACATGATCTCCACCGTCGGCGCGTTCATCCTCGGGCTCGGCGTGCTGGTCTTCGTGATCGACGTCCTGCGCCCGAAGAAGAAGCAGCCCTACGCGGAGCGCAACCCGTGGAACGCGGGCACCCTCGAGTGGCTCGGCACCATGCCCGACGAGGCGTGGGGGGTGCGCTCCATCCCCGAGATCGACTCGCGCTACCCGCTCTGGGATCAGCCGAACTTCATGCGCGACGTGGACGAGGGGCGCTTCTATCTCCCCGACGCGGAGGAGGGTCTGCGGGAGACGCTCGTCACGAGCGCGATCGACGCCAAGCCCATCCAGTGTCTCCGCGTGGCCACGCCGACCTTCCTCGGCATGCTGGCCGCGATCTTCACCGGCGGCGTCTTCATCTTCTCCACCTTCCACCTGTGGTGGCCCGCGATGGCCAGCGGCGCGCTCGCGTTCGTGGTCATCGTCACGTGGCTCTGGACGGGCACCGCGGTCATCCCCGAGAAGCCCGCGAAGGCGGTCGGCCTCGGGCTGACATTGCCGCTCTACAGCTCGGGCCCGAGGTCGGTGGGCTGGTGGGGCATGATGATCATGATGCTCGGGGACATGACGGCGTTCCTCGCGCTCGTCTTCGGCTACTTCTTCTACTGGACGGCCGACACCGACTTCATCCCGCCCGACGCGCCGGAGATCGGATGGCTGTGGCCCTCGGTGGGGCTGGGCGCGACCCTGCTCGGCTGGCTCGCGACGGTGGCCGCGCGGCACCTGAACCGCACCAGCGCGGCCGGCTTCTACGGCGCGATCCTCGCCGCCATCGTCTCCAGCGGCGTCGGCGCGTGGGCGCTCCTGCACGGGCCGAGCGCCGACGGGCTCGACCCGACGTCGCACGTCTATCCCGCCATGGTGTGGCTGCTCTTCGGCTGGGCCGCGCTCCACGGGATCGTCGGCGTGGTCATGCAGGTCTACTGCCTCGCGCGCCGCGTCGCGAAGCGCATGGACGCCGAGCACGACATCGACATCGTCAACGTCACTCTCTACTGGCACTTCGTGGCCGTCACCGCGCTGATCACGGTGGCCACGCTCGCCGGCTTCCCGAGGTTGGTGTGAGCGAGCCGAAGGATCCGCACGAGCACCCCGCGGAGGCGGCGG
This sequence comes from Sandaracinaceae bacterium, assembly GCA_040218145.1. Taxonomy (GTDB): domain Bacteria; phylum Myxococcota_A; class Polyangia; order Polyangiales; family Sandaracinaceae; genus JAVJQK01. Next base: position 67,931 of record JAVJQK010000007.1, read on the forward strand.
AGAGCCTGTGGTGGCTCACCGTCGGGCCCCTGGCGTGGATCGCGCACTTCCTCGCGTCGTACCTCACCGTCTCGCTCTGGTGCGCGAAGGTGACCGACCGCGACGGCGCGCTCGGAGACGCGCGCCTGCTGATCGCGGGCTACACCGTCGTCGCGCTGACCGTGATCGCGGGCGTGGCCTGGCGCGGCTATCGCCGACATCGCTTCGGTGACCAACCGCGCCCTCACGACTTCGACACCCCCGGCGACCGACACCGCTTCCTGGGGTTCTCGACCTTCCTGCTCTCCGCGGTGAGCGCGGTGGCCACCGTGTTCGTCTCGCTCGCGGTGGTCTTCATCGGGAGCTGTCGATGATCTGGGCCGGCCTCGCGGTGCTCGCGCTGGCGTGGCTCTGGCCGCTGCCGCAGCTCGGCTTGCCACCGTTCTCCACGCACATGACGATGCACATGGCGGTGGTGGCGGTCGCGGCGCCGCTGCTCGCGCTCGGGCTCTCGGGCACGCGGCTGGACCTCGTGACGCGGCGGCCGGGGTGGATGGCGGCGATCCCCGCGTCCTTCGCCGAGCTGATGATCGTGTGGGTGTGGCACGCGCCCGCCCTGCACGATCTCGCGAGGGAGCTCCTCTGGGTGCGCGCCCTCGAGCAAGCGAGCTTCCTCCTCGCGGGGCTGTGGCTCTGGCAGTCGGCCCTCGGCGGGCGGGCCGAGCAGCGTCGCGCGCGCGCCACGGCCGGGGTCACCGCGCTGCTCCTGACCGCGATGCACATGACGCTGCTCGGCGCGCTCCTCGTCGTGGCGCCCCGCGTGCTGTACCCGTGCGCGCCCCTCTGCGGCGGCTTCGACCCGATCACCGACCAGCACGTCGGCGGCGCGATCATGCTGCTCGTCGGAGGCGCGGCGTACCTGGCGGGCGGGGTGGGGCTGACCGCGGACGCGCTCGCGCATCGGAGCGAGGCCCGATGAAGCGACGCTGGCTGATCCGGGCCGCGGTCGCGGCCCTCGCGCTGGCGGCGCTGGGCGCGGGCGTGATGTTCTCCGGCGTGATCCCGGTCACCGCGAGCTCGGGGCACTGGGACATCACGAAGTGGGTGCTGCACACCGCGATGCGCCGCTCGGTCGCGACGCACTCGATGGGCATCACGCCGCCCGACGATCTCGACGACGAGGCTCTCGTGTTGCTCGGCGCGGGGCACTACGAGCACGGCTGCCGCTACTGCCACGGCGCGGTCGGCACCCGCATGCCCCGCGTGCCGGGCGCGATGACCCCCGCGCCCCCGTGGCTCCCTCCGCGGATCGAGGGGCTCGACGACGCGGAGCTATTCTACGTCGTCAAACACGGCGTGAAGTTCACGGGCATGCCCGCCTGGCCGGCCCAGGAGCGCGACGACGAGGTCTGGGCGCTCGTCGCCTTCCTCCGCCGCGTGCCCGAGATGTCGCAGGCGGAGTACCGCCGGCTCACCCAGGCCTCCTCGGAGAGCGCCGAGGCGCCGCCCGTCGTCTCGCGAATGTGCGCCCGCTGCCACGGCGCCGACGGACTGAGCCGGGGCGTCGACGGCGCCGCGCCACGCCTCGCGGGCCAGCGCGTCGACTACCTCGACGCCGCCTTGCTCGCCTACGCGGAAGGCCACCGCCCGAGCGGCATGATGGAGCCCCTCGCGGCGGAGCTCTTCGAGGAGGACCGCCGTCTGATCGCCCGGTGGTATGCGTCGCGGCCCGGCATGCCCGCCGCGCCAGCTCTGCCCGACGCGTCGATCGAGCGCGGCGCCGCCATCGCCGAGCGCGGCGTGCCCGAAGAGCGCGTCGCCGCCTGCAGCGAGTGCCACGGCCCGAGCCCCACGGACCGCGCCGACAGCTACCCGATCCTCTCCGGCCAGTGGGCCGGCTACCTCCGCGATCAGCTCCAGCTCTTCGCCCGCGGCGTCCGCGGCGGCGCCCCCCAGGCCGAGCTGATGGAGGAGGTCGACCCGCACCGTCTCAGCCCCGAGGAGATCCGCGACGTCGCCTCCTACTACGCGCGGTCCGGCGGCTGACGTGACGGCCGTTGACTGTGCGCGGGCGCGCCTCACCCTGACCTCATGAGCAGCCTGGACCTCCTCGCCGATCGACTGAGCCTGGGTGACCTGCTGGAGACCCTGCGCGCCGGCTGGGGCGAGTACGAGCTCGTCGCGCACTGGAAGCAGGGGGAGTTCCACCACGACGTCGTCCTCCGCGTCGAGGACCCCAAGAGCCTGCCCGGGCGCTATCTGGTCGTCGCGACCAACTGCAACGGCGGGGTCAAAGAGGTCCTCTCGCTCGACGAGGCACCGGACCGCGAGGCGCTCTGGCACTGGCGCTGCCCCGAAGGCGAGTTCGAGGCGCGCACGCTCGGCCCCGTGCTCTCGAGCGTGCGGACCTGCCACTGGTTCGACCCCTGCGAGCTGTTGACCGTGGACGCGCGGAGCGAGCTGCGCCCGGAGCACCGCCGCCGTCAGCGCGGAGGCGGCTGGGAGCCCGCGTTCTGAAACATGAACGTTTCGTCGCGGTTGAGTCCAAGTGCTCGCAACTTCAGATGAAAGCACGCGTTTCAACGCGAGTGGCTCGTCGATCGTGAGGTCGTAGGCTCTTCTCCTTTCGGGGGAAGAGATGAGCGAAGACGGTCTGCCGGGGGGGCTCCGGCATCGAGTGCGACCGCGGTTCCTGACGCCGCGTCGCAGCAGCTGGATCGGCACGGTCATGGACGGGCTGGGCCACGACGCCGCGGCCGCATCGATCGTGCTACCGGAGGAGCCGCGCCGCGCGATCCAGGGCCTGCCCTACGAGGTCGGCTACGTGCTCGAGCACCGCGAGGCGCGCATCCGGATCGGCTGGTGGTGGGCGCGCCAGGAGGGCCTCGGGGAGCGCGGGCTCTACACGCTGGCGGTGCACAACCTCTGGAGCGAGGGGCTGCTGCGCGCGTTCGACCGCTATCCGGATCACGGCGCGCCGATCGTCGTCGACGATCCCCTCGGCTACGCGGCGAGCGCGGCCCTGCTCCTGCCCGACGTGCTCGCGGACGGCGAGGCGGTGATCGTGTTCTCGCTCCGCCCCGAGCAGCTGGTGATCTTCCCGGACGACGAGCCGGACCTGGACCTCTCGCTGCTGGAGCTGCGCCAGGGGGGCTTCGACTTCGACGTCGCGCCGATCCCCGAGCCGGTGCGCGTGAGCCGCCGCGGCTTCGAGAGCCTCGTCCCGCTCCAGGACGCGCTGCGCGAGACCGTGCGTGAGCGCCTGCCCGGAGACCTCGCGGACACGCCCTCGCCGAACTGACCGAGACGCTCAGTTCGGGGATTGCGGTCGAGGTCCTCCGTTTTATGAAGTGCTCATTCCAAAACTCGCCGGAGGGCGGCAGGAGGCAAGATGAGCAGATTTCAGGGACGCCATGTGGTCATCACGGGAGGATCGGGAGGCATCGGGAAGGCCACGGCCGCTCGCGTCGTGGCCGAAGGAGGCCGGGTGCTGATCACCGGCACCAATCAGGGGAAGCTCGACCAGGCGAGGAGGGAGATCGACGGGCTGATCGCCCTCGTCAACGACGCGGGAGATCCGGAGAGCGCCCCCGCGCTGGCGGCCGCGGTCGAGACACACCTCGGGCGCGTCGACGGACTCTTCCTCAACGCGGGGTACGGGGAGATGGTGTCGCACGACCAGGTGACCGCGGCGCAGTTCGACCGACAGTTCGCGGTCAACGTACGCGGACCCATCCTTCAGGTCCGCGCGCTCGCAGGGCTGCTCACGGAGGGCGCCGCGATCGTGCTCAACACCTCGGTCGTGCAGGAGATCGGTATGCCCGGTGGCATCCTCTACGGAGCGTCCAAGGCCGCGCTCCGAAACGTCACCCGTGTCCTGGCCGCGGAGATGGCGCCGAAGGTCCGCGTCAACGCCGTCAGCCCTGGACCGGTCTCGACCGATTTCTTCGCGCGCACCGGTCTCCCCGAGGAGCAGACCGCCGCCCTGGCGCAGGGCATCCTCTCGCAGGTCGCGCTCCAGCGCTTCGGCCAGCCGGGCGAGATCGCCAGCGCGGCCGCTTTCCTCCTCTCCGCCGACGCCTCCTTCATGACCGGGAGCGAGCTGGTGGTCGACGGTGGCATCACGCAGGTGTAGCCAGTGACGGTGGGTCGGCCCCGTAAGATGTCGCTCGAAGAGACCCTCGAGGTGGCCCTCGAGCTGTTCTGGCGGCGCGGCTTCGAGGGCACGTCGATCGGCGAGCTCTCCAGGGCGCTCGGGGTCGGCCCGTCGAGCCTCTACAACACCTTCGGCAGCAAGAACGAGCTCTACTGCGCGTGTCTCGACGCGTACACGCGGCGCGAGGGTGAGTTCGTGCGCCGCTGCCTGGAGAAGCCGCACGCGGTGGAGGCGTTGAGCGCGCTCCTCGAGAGCGCGGCCCAGCGGTTCACGCGGCCCGACCTGCCCCGGGGCTGCGCGGTGCTGACCGCGCCGCGCCCCGACCGGGTCGAGAACGCCGACGTCGAGGCGCTCCTGCGCGGCCTGCGGAGCGAGACGCTGACGCTCATCACCGCGCGGGTCGGGCGCGGTGTCGAAGAGGGAGATCTGGCGCCGGACACGGACGAGGCGAGCCTCGCCCGCTACGTCTTCGGCGTGATGCAGGCCCTGTCGGCCCAGGCGCGCGACGGCGCCGACGAAGAGGATCTCGCCGCGGTCGTCGCGATCGCGCTGCGGGCTCTCGAGCGCGCCTGATCAACGCGCGGCGTCGAGGATCTTGCGCGTGAGGGAGGAGATCCCCACCTGGGAGAGCTCCTCCACGGAGAAGAGCCGCGCGGCGATCGATCTCGCGCCCGTCGCTCGCCAGACGCGCACGTCGAGGCGGCGGTGCGTCAGCACGTGCTCGAGCCTGGCCACCGGCTCCTTGCCGAGCCGCGCGCTGACCTCCGCCTCCTTCAGCGCCGCGCGCGCCTCGGCGCGGGTCTCGCCCTCGGCCGTCGGCACGCCGTGCAGCCCCCCGAAGAGCGCGCCCGCGCGCTTGGTCAGCGCGACGCGATCGCCCCGGCGCGCGACCACCGCGCAGAGCGCCACCCGCTTGGGCGCCTTCTTGGGACGCGGCACAGGCAGGGAAGACTGCTTGCCCGTGTCACGCGCCACGCAGCGCGAGACGGGGCAGTCGTCGCAGCGCGGGCTCGTGGGCGTGCACACGCGCGCGCCGAGCTCCATCAGCGCCTGGTTGAGATCCCCGGGGCGGGGGCCGTCGGCCAGCGCCTCGGCCTCGGCCCAGAGCCGCTTCTCCGTGTCGCGACGCCCGAGCGGGGTGTCGACGCCGTGGACCCGCGAGAGCACCCGGGCGACGTTCCCGTCCACGATGGGCTCGGGGCGATCGAAGGCGATCGATCCGATCGCGCCGGCCGTGTAGCGTCCCACACCGGGCAGCCCGAGCCGCTCGTCCGCCCCCTCCGGGACCGCGCCGCCGTAGCGCGCGACGACCTCCTTGACCCCCGCGTGCAGCAGGCGCGCGCGCCGGTAGTAGCCGAGCCCGCTCCACATGCTGAGGACCTCGTCCTCGCTCGCCTCGGCCAGGGCCTCGGTGGTGGGGAAGCGGTCGAGGAAGCGCGTCCAGTACGGGATCACCGTCTCGACCCGCGTCTGCTGGAGCATGATCTCCGAGACCCAGATCGCGTACGGATCCTTCGTCTCGCGCCACGGCAGCGCGCGCTTGTGGGCGTCGTACCAGTCGAGCAGGGCCTGACGCATCAGCTCATCAGGAAGATGGCGAGGGCGATCACCACGACCAGCGCCGCGAGCCCGAACGAGCCGACCGCGATGGCGATGAGCACCCAGAACATGGGGCTCCGCTTCGGCGCCGCCGCGACCGCGGCCCGCGGACCGGTCTGTCCGATGGGAGGCGGCGGGGGGACGCGGTGCGCGCCCGTGATGAGCGGCGCCGGCTGCACGTCGGGCGTGGTCTGCACCGCCGCCGCGTGAGGCCTCGGCTTGGTTGACGCGTTCGGCATCGAGGCCCGCGCCATCGCCTCCGCCGCGGGGACCTGCGGCATCGAGAGGCGCTCCTCGGCCGAGGGCTGCCTCGCCGTCGCGTGCGGCTCGTCCATCTGCCAGCCGCGCTCGGGGAAGGTCCAGCCGAGCAGCCGCGCGAGCTGATCGCGCCCATAGCCCGGGGCGATCTCGTGCAGCATCTCGCGCAGCTGCATGCCGAACGCCTGCGCCGAGGGCGTGCGCGCCGCGACGTCCGGGCTGAGGCAGCGCATCACGATCGCGTCGAGCTCGGCCGAGACCTTCGGGTTGTAGGCGCTCGGCGGCGCGAAGTTGCACGCCTTGAGCATCTGCGCCGCCGTCATCGGGTCGTTCGGCGGCATCAGCGTGCGCATCGTGAGCATCTCCCACACGACGATGCCGAGGCTGAACACGTCGGCGCGCGCGTCGACCTCACTGTGCTCGGCCTGCTCGGGCGCCATGTAGCTCATCTTGCCGATGGGCACCCCGCTCCCGGTCTGCACGACGTTGTCCGCCGCCTTGACAAGGCCGAAGTCGCTGACCTTCACCGCGCCCTCGTTCGATAGCAAGACGTTCTGCGGGGACACGTCGCGGTGCACGATGCCGAGCGGGCTGCCCTGCTCGTCGCGCTTGCGGTGCGCGTGGTCGAGCCCCGCCGCCGCCTCGGCGCCGATGAAGAGGGCCGCGGCGATCTCGAGCGCGTGCCGCTTCTCGACCAGCTGCTGCAAGAGGAGCGCGAGGGTGACCCCCTCGACGAACTCCATCACCAGGTAGGGCTCGGGCTCGATCCCGAAGTCCACGACCGCGACGAGGTTCGGGTGGTCGAGCCGCGCGTTGGTGCGGGCCTCCGCCGCGAAGCGCTCGAGGAGCGAGGGGTCGCGCCGGTACTGGGGCAGCATGCGCTTGAGCGCGACCTTCTTGCGAAAGCCGGCCTCGCCGGAGCGCTCGCCCCGGTAGACCATGGCCATCCCGCCCTGCCCGAGCTTCTCGAGCAGACGGTACTCACCCAGCTGCACGGGCTCCGCGGACACCGGCGAATCCTTTACCACGCGTGGGGCCGGGAGGCCCTCACCGGATCTCGGCGATCTCCTCCAGCGGCTTGCGCCCGATATCGGGCACCTCGCAGTCCTCGGCCGGGTAGCCGACGGGCATGATCACGAAGGGCTTCTCGCTCTCCGGCCGGCCGCAGATCTCGCGCAGGAAGGTCATCGGCGCCGGGGTGTGCGTGAGCGTCGCGAGGCCCGCGCGATGGAGGGCCGAGATGAGGAAGCCGACCGCGATGCCGACCGACTCGTTCAGGTAGTAGCCCTTGAGCTTCGTCCCGTCGGGCAGCCTCTCCCAGTCGCGCCGGAACACCACCAGCAGCCACGGCGCGTCGGTGATGTGCTCCTTGACGGTGTCGGTGCCGAGCGGGGCGAGCGCGTCGAGCCACTCCTTCGGGGCGCGCCGCTCGTAGAACTCGCGCTCCTCCTTCTCGGCCGCTTCCCGGATCTGGCGCTTCAGCTCCGGGTCCGAGATCGCCACGAAGTACCAGGGCTGCCGATGCGCGCCGCTCGGCGCGGTGCCGGCGATCCGGATCGCGTCCTCGATCACCGAGCGCGGCACGGGATCGGTCGAGAAGTGCCGCACGCTCCGCCGCTCCTCCATCACGCGGTAGTCGTCGGCGATGCGCCGCGCCGACTCCTCGGGCGGCACCGGAGCGGGTCGATAGGGCACGGGCTGATAGCGCGGGTCGTCTTCACTCACGCGGTGAATGCTAACCGAATCCCGCGTCTCGCTCCGCGATCAGGGCTTCTGACGTCGGAGGAGCGCGAGCCCGAGCAGCAGCAGCCAGGCGAGGCCACCCCCTCCGCGGACGGTGGCGCGGCAGCCGCAGCCAGCCGTCGGGGGCCGCGCTCCAGGGTCGACGGCGCCCGCGTCATGGGCAGGCGCGCAGCGCGTGTCCCGGCACCGCGACCCAACGCCGCAGTCCGCGTCGACGGTGCAGCAGCCCTCCACTCGCCTGTGCGCGCAGTCGCCGTCACCGCACCGATCCACGGTGCACGCGTCCCCGTCATCGCAGTCGCGGTGCGTTCCGCAGCAGGGCTCGACGGGCGTGTGCGTGCACCCGAGCGCCGCGTCGCACGCGTCGGCCGTGCACCGGTCCCCGTCGTCGCAGCGGAGCGGTCGGCCCTCGGCGCACACGCCCCGGGCGCAAACCTCCTCCCCGTTGCACGCGTCGCCGTCGCCGCAGGCGGCGCCGTCCGCGGCGCGCGCGTCGAACCCGCAGTGGAGCGCCAAGCCGTCACACACGTCGTCGACGTCGCACGCGCCGCTCGCGGGCCGGCACACGGTTCCCGGCGCTTCGACCCAGTCGGCGGGGCACTCCGCCATCAGCCCGTCGCACACCTCGTCCGCGTCGCACGCGCTCACCGCGCGTCGGCAGACCGCGCCGGAATCGTCGAACCCATCCTCAGGACACCACGTGCTGCTCCCGCATCGCTCGGGCACGTCGCAGGGGCCGGCGCTGGGTCTGCAGATCTCGCCTGGTGGGATCCGAGCGTCCGGCGGGCAAGCGGTCGAGGTGCCGTCGCACCGCTCCTCGAGATCACATCCCTCGCGGGCCGTGCGACACGTCCAGCCAGCGGAGACAGGCGTACAGCGCCCGTCCTCCACGCCGCCCCACGCAGCGCTGCAGGCCTCGCATCCGCCTTCGCACGCGCTCTCACAACACGCGCCATCCACGCAGAAGGCGCTCGCACACTCCGCGCCCGTGAAGCACGGCTCGCCCTGCGCGCGTCCGACCTCCAGGGGCAGCGCCAGCAGCCGCCTGCGGACTATGTCCGGGTCGGTTTGCAGGATGGCGACCGCGTGCTCGGCGTCGAGCACACCGATCTCGACGAGCCCGACATCGTCGCCGATCCCGAACGTCGTCGGGCTCGGGCCCGAGATCGTGCGGCCCCCCTCGTCCAACGCGGTGAGCCCGTCTCCCAGGAGCCAGCATCCCCCGCCCGCACAGGTGAGCTGCCTGGTTCTGCCGGGGTCTGCGAGCGGGTGTGCGGAGATCACCGTGCCATCCGGGGCGAGCACGAGGGCACGGCGCTCTGTCGGCGACTCGGACGTGAGGAGAAGCCATCCGTTCGACACTCCGTCGCCCGCAAAGGCCGGCCCCATGGGCGGAAGCGCGAGCGAGCGCGAGGACCCGTCGTGTTCGATGACCGTCGCCACGCCGCTCTCGATCAGCAGGTGGCCCGCGGCGCCGGACACCAAGCGGTGAGGGCGGGACGGCGCGAACGCGACGGGCGTGGTCAGGGCACTCCGGTCGAGATCGAGGTGAGCCCGCGACCCAACGCCGAAGAGCATGCACGAGCCGCCGCCACACCGGACCTCATCCGGCGTGAAGCCGGGCGGCAACGACACGGTCGAGGCGGATCCGTCCACCAGCACGTCCACCGATCCGAGCGCCGGGTAGAGGACGACGACATGTTCGTCCGTCGCAGCGAGCACGTGCATGGAGTCGCGCAACCAAAATGGCGAGCCGGGCCGACCCGACGCGTCGATCCACGCGGCACGCGCACGGAACGGGCCCGGGCCGCCTACGCTGAACTCCAGCCAGGTCGCGAGGCAGCGTCGAGCGGTGCAGGCGAAGTGACGGCTGAACAGCTCGGCCGGCGCCGAGGCGGTGTCGTTCTCGTGCTCCACGGTCCCATCCGTTCGCAGGCTGAGCACCGATCTCGTGGGTTCGCGCGCGACCAGCCACCGCGAACCGTTCCAGCCCGCGCTGGCACGCTTCCACGGGACGCGGTGACGCAACCCCAGGGGCGCGCTGCTCGATACGAGCCCATCCCGCCGAATACGCGTGGCGGTTCCCTGCAGCACGAGGAACATCCCAGGTCCCCCGACGACCTCGGCGGGCTCCCCGGAAGCGCTGAGGAGGAGCGGCGGGCTCGCGCCTCCCCCATCCGAGAGCCGGAACGCGCGCGTTCGCTCACGTTCGGTGGAGACCACCATGAACACGTCACCATCGGCAGCGACGGCGGCGGAGGGATCGGTCGCGTCGCCTGCGAGGGTGGTCGGGCTCGGATCGAGCGGCCGACCGGTCCAGTCCACCCGCAGCACGCGGAGCTCCGAGCCGCGCGTGTAAGCCAGCAGGCAAGCCCGTGGTCCACACGCCAGGTCGGGAAGCTCGCCATCGTCGACGCGGCGGCGCGAGCGGAGCTCGGCGTCCGGGGAGAGCTCGAGCAGCTCGACCCCGCGCGACACGACCGCGAGCAGGTAGCCGTCTGGCGTCGCGACGAGCCCGCCATGGAACAGCCCCGAGAGGACGCCGCGAGGCGAAGGATCGAGCCACGCCCCGTCGGCCCACCGTCGCACCGCCACTTGCGCCTGGCGCTGCCAGACGACGAGGACCTCTCCGCGCCGAACCGCCAGCCCCGTGTCGGGGGCGAGGCCGAGTTCGACGATATCCTCGTCCACGAGCCAGTCGCGCTCCTCGACCGGCGCACCCGTGTCGTGCAGCTCTCTCAAGCGGAGGGCGTCGGCGTAGGGCAGGTGATGGACGTAGAGCCAGCGCCCTCGGTCGGGGTCCCACGCGAGCGCCACGGGCAGCGCCCGCTCTTCGGTCCACGAGCGCGGGAGCCCGACCTCGTGCACCGGTCGCAGGATGGGATCGAGGATCGCGGGGTACCGGGTCGCGCCGAGCACCGACTCGGGGACCACGAGCCGTGCGCCGGACGGCCCTGCTCGGACGGGCACGTGGTGCCTGCGCCCATTCGCCTCGATCCAGGTGCCGTGCCCGTAGTGGAACGCGGCCCGGTCGGTGCGGATCGACAGCCCCGTCGCGTCGGGCTCGATCGAGCGCGCGCCCTCGAACGGCACGTGAACTTCGAGCGGCCCCGCGCCTTCGGGACGGGAGGGGACGTGCCAGCGCTGCTCGATCCCCTGACGGCGCGGAAGCCGCTCCTCCTCGAGCGCGAGCGAGAGCGCTCCTCGGTGGACGGTGGCCTCTCCCAGCAACGAAGGGGACGGCGGGTGCGGCGGCGCCTCGGGCGAGCACGCGAGGAGGAGGCCTGCGAGGAGGAACGGCGAGAGGGGATCGCGGCGCACGAAGGAGAGGCTACATGCGCAATCAACGGTTCGCGAGTGTCAACCTGACGAACCGTCGCCTGCGTCGGCGATGTCCCAGTCCATGCGCTTGACCACGATGGCCGAGACGACGCCGACCGCGAAGCCGCCGAGGTGGGCCCAGTGGGCCACGCCGTCTTCGAACGCGAGGAGCGCATAGAAGAGCTGGATGCCGGCCCAGAGCGGGATCAGCAGCCACGCGCGCACGTAGAAGTGCCCGAAGCCGAACGGGATCGCGGCCCAGAACATGCGCACGCGGGTCTTCGGGTAGCCGACGACGAAGGCCCCCAGCAGGCCGCTGATCGCGCCGGACGCGCCGATGATCGGGACGAGGCTGTCCGGCTCGGCGAGGTGCTGCGCCGCGGTCGCGCCGAGGCCGGCCAGGAAATAGACGCCCAGGAACAGGCCGCGGTCCCAGAAGCACTCGATGACCGCGCCCGCGAGCCAGAGGAAGAGCATGTTGCCGAAGAGGTGCCAGAACCCGCCGTGCACGAAGAGGCTGCTCAGGGCGGTCAGCGCCGAGGGATCGCCCGGGCGGTAGCCGAGGCGCTGCTCGGGCAGGGCGCGGAACGTGTCGAGCAGGTCCGCGGTCGCGTTCTCGAGCGCGAGGTCACCTTCGGTCAGCGGCGAGTCGGGGTCGGGCTCGACGAGGTCGCCGAGCACGGCTCGGATGCCGGCCGGGGTGTCCTCCAGCAGCGCGGCGTCGATGTGCGCGTCCGGATACGCGATCAGGACGGCCTCGACGTCGCTCATGCGATGCGACAGCTCGTCGTCCATGCCGAAGCCGCTCGCCCATGTGTAGAGGAACACGAGCAGGTTGAGCGCGATCAGCCCGTAGGTCGCCCACTGCTTGCCGTAGACCGACTGATCGTGACCGTAGGGGAGGAGGATCACCGCGCCCAGAGCCTACGCGTGTGACCGCGCATCCTTCCAGGCGGCTGTTCGCGTGGGCTACGCTGGGGCGCGATGACCCTCGTGCCCTGCGACGGCTGCCGCCGCCACGTCCGCGCGGCGGACACGCGCTGCCCCTTCTGCGCCGCCCCCGTCCCGACCGCGCCTCCGGAGTCCTCGAGGCGGGTCTCGAGGCGCGGGAACCTGACGCGCGCGGCGATCTTCTACCTCGGCGCGTCCGTCGCGTCGGCGTGCGGCGGCGAGGCCCCGTGGGAGGAGCCGATCGCGCAGCCGTACGGCGCCCCGCCCGACCCGGAGCCGGATCCCGACCCGGAGGAGCCCGAGTCGCAGGAGCCCGAATCGGAGGAGCAGGACCGCGGCGCCGTCGCGGCTCCGTACGGCGCGCCGCCCGAGCCCGAGCCCGAGCCGCTTCCGCCCGAGCCGCTGCCCGAGAGCGCCGAGGATGACGCGATCCAGCAGGGCGCGGGCGCGTACGGCGCGCCGCCGATGCCCTGATCGCTTCCCGCCGAGCGCGAAAGGTGACCCGGCGCTGCGACGTTCTATGCTTCGGCCGTGAGCTCTCGCGCGACCCTCGCCCTGATCGCCTCTTGCCTCGTCATCGCCGGCTGCGGCGGCGGCTGCTCCGGCTCGTCGGAGGAGCGCGGTTCGTCCAGCAGCCAGGCTCAGCGCACGGAGGGGAGCGGCGACGAGCGCCCCGCGGTCGAGGAGCCGCCGCCCGTCGATCCGGGCCCCGTGCCGCAGATCAGCGTGCTCGCGCTGGTCGACGATCACGAGCGCTCGGTGACGCCGCGGGTGGAGAGCCGCGGGGACGAGCCGGCGGAGCTCTCCTCGCGCGTGGCGCTCCAGCGCCGGTCCGGAGAGGCGTGGGAGGACGTGGACGGCGGAGAGCTGCATCTGCGCTTCGGGTGTGACGAGGCCGTCCCCGAGTGCCTCACCCTCGCGCCCGGCGCCGTGCTGCTGCCCCCGGCCTGGACGGGCAAGACGGGCACGACCCAGTGCGAGTGCGAGGGCCCCTGCCCCGACGCGCCGGCAGGCACCTACCGCTTCGTCGTCCGGAGCTGCAGCCGCGCCCACGCGATCGAGGGCGAGCCCTTCGAGCTGCCCTGACGCCTTCAGCGCGCGAACCGGATGCCGATGTCCTCGCTGCGGTCGAGCCGTATCGTGCAAGGGTCGTTGGTGCCGCAGGCCCCGTCGATCCCGGTGAGCGTACCGTCCGGATCCGCCTCGGCGTCGATCGTGAGCACGAACCCCACGTAGGCCTCGAGGCGCAGGCGCGTGCGGGGGCGGAGCGGCTGGGGCCCGATGCCGCGGCCCGTGTCCGCCTCCGTGATCCACGCAGCTCCGGGCCCGAAGACCTCGAAGTGCACGACCACCGGGGTGCCGAAGGGGAGCCCCGCGTCGCCGCGCGGCGGCCCGGCGTCGAGGGGAGGCCCGGCGTCCGGAGGTGGCCCCCCGTCGCGATCCGCACCCGCGTCCGGAGGCGGGCCCGCGTCGAACGGAGTCCCCGAGTCCATCCGCCCCGCGTCGAGCTCCACGCGCGGGGTCGGCGCGCACTGCCGCACGATCACGCGGCCTTCGTCGATCGGGCTCAACGTCACCTCGATAGGGCCGCCGCCGACCTCCGCGACCGTGCACCCGATGGCGTAGGCGCGGCCCTCCTCGTCGAGCGCGGTGCCGAGGAAGCAGTAGCGCTCGCCCGCCACGAGCCCGGTGGGCGGCGTGCCGCGCTGGCCGCGCTCGAGCTGCTCGCAGTACGTGCGCTCTCCGGGCGGCGCGCACGCGAAGCCGCACTCGGCCCCGGTGTAGACCTCGGCGATCAGCTGCGCGGGCGCCGTGCCGTCCAGGCCCGTCCCGTTCCGGAACTGCCAGGGCTGCGTACCTTCGCACCCGACGGCGCTGGCGAGCAGGAGGCAGCATGCCGCGAGGCGCTTCACGCCCCCACGTTACTGCATGCCGGCTTCGAACGCCTCGCGCGTGGCCTCGGCGTCGGGCAGGAGCGGCGCCAGCTGCTGGCCGAGCAGCGGCTCGCCGACGCTCATGAGGAGAAAGGCCACCAGGACCACCACCATCGACGCGACCGGGCCCACCCCCGAGACGCGCGCGGTCGCGCTCATCGCCCACAGCAGCATCAGGAGCGGCACGATCGACACCACCTCGGCCAGCGCGATGAGGGTCGCGTCCTCGCCGATGGGGATGGCCCAGATCAACGCGCTCAGCAGCACGCCGACGTGACCCGACATGGGGACCAGCCAGGCGCGGTAGAGCATCACCTGCCGCGCGGGCTCGCTCTCGACGGGTTTGCCGTAGGCCCGGCTCAGGCTGACGTAGGGCAGGGCGAGCAAGGCGAGCAGCGCGAAGTTCACCAGCAGCCCGAGCCCCGCCGCGCCGGCCACGTCCAGGGCGAGCTCGGTCGCGCTCGGGTCGTTCAGCGGCACCACCCGGAACGGAGGCGCGAACATCAGCCGATGCGTGAACGGCACGACACCCGAGAGCAGCGCGAGCGGGACGAAGGTCAGCAGCGCGAACGAGATGGCGCTGCGCCAGCCTCCGCTCGCGAAGCCGGCCGCGGAGCCGGTGGGGCGCGCGGCGTCGATCACCGTCGAGGCGAAGCGCGCGAAGAGCCCGCGGCTCCGGTCGGCCCACGGCGTCACGCCCGGCGGATCGAGCACGAGGCAGCGATGGCAGCGCTGCGAGGTGGGCTGCCAGCACGCGATGCAGCAGTAGCTGCCGCAGCGCGGACACGTCACCAGCGCGCCACGCTCCGGGTGCTCCGCGCAGCTCGCGCCCTCCGGCGCTCCTTCGATCTGCTCGTCCGGATCGCTCACCGCGCCCACCATGGCATGCGGTGGGCGGGTCGGCCCGTCACGCCATCTCGAGGAAGAGGCGGTCGGGGTTCTCGAGGTAGGCGATGATGTCGTAGGCGAAGGCGGCGCCGACGTGGCCGTCGACGATGCGGTGGTCGAACGACAGGCTGAGCAGCATGATCTCGCCGATCTCGATCGAGCCGTCGCGCACGACCGGCTTCTGCTTGATCTGGTGCACGCCCAGGATGCCGACCTCGGGGAAGTTCAGGACGGGCGTCGCGAAGAGGCCGCCCTGCCGACCGAGGCTGGTGATGGTGAAGGTGGAGCCGCTGAGGTCCTCGCCCGCGATCTTGCCTTCCTTGGCCGCCGCGCCGAGGCGCGCGATCTCGGCCGCGATCTCGACGATCGACTTCCGGTCGGCGTCCTTGACCACCGGGACCATCAGACCCTGGTCGGTCGAGGCCGCGATGCCGATGTTGTAATAGCGGCGGTAGACGAGCTCGTTCGTGCTCTCGTCGAGCGCGCTGTTCAGCACGGGGTGCTTCTTGAGCGCCGCGACGACGGCCTTGACGATGAAGGGGAGGAACGTGAGCTTGACGCCCGCCTCCTCCGCCGCGCCCTTCAGCCGGCCGCGCAGCTCCTTGAGCTGAGCGACGTCGCACTCCTCGACGAACGTGAAGTGCGCCGCGGTGTTCGTCGACGTCTGCATGCGCTCGGCGATCTTGCGGCGCATGCCGACGAACGGTTTGCGATCCTCCAGGGTGGTCTGCGCGGAGCTCGGCGCCTGGATCTTGGTCGGCGCGCGGCCGCTGACCCCGGGCGTGCCGACGACGCGGGTCTCGGCGGTGGGCGCCCTGGTCGTGCCGGGCGTGGTGGGCGCGTTCTCGCCCGAGGCGAAGGACTTCACGTCGTCCTTGGTGACCCGGCCGCCGTCGCCGGTCGGCGTGACGTAGCGGAGGTCGACGTCGAGGTCGCGCGCGAGCTTGCGGGTCGCGGGGGTGGCCAGCGGCTTGTCCGAGACGAGCTCGCCGGACGCGGCCACGCGCGCCGGGGCGGGCGCCGCGCCGTCGGTCTTGGCGAAGTAAGACGAGCCGGGCAGGCTCTCCTTGATGTCGCCCACCGCGGTGGCCGCCGGGCCGTCGTCCTTTTTCTTCGCGTCCTCGAGGGGCGCGGGCTCGGGAGGCGGCGGGGCGGCGTGCTTCTTGGTGCCGGCTGGCTCGGGCTTGGAGGGCTCGGGCTTCGACGGCGCGGCCGCGCCAGCGCCGTTCGTCGCGAGCGTCACGATCACCGAGCCCACCTCGACGACGTCCCCGACGCCGGCGAAGAGCTCCTGGATCGTGCCGGTCTTGGGCGCGCCGATGGTGACGGTCGCCTTGTCGGTCATGACCTCGACCATGGGATCGTCTTCGAGGACGTCCTGGCCTGGCTCGACCAGCCAGCTGACGATCTCGCCTTCCATGACGCCTTCACCGATGTCGGGCAGCTTGAACTCGAACGTGGACAAGGTGGCTCCTCAGCTCAGATGGCGGGCGAAAATCAGTAACGGGCGGTGGTCATGACCGCGGGCGCGATGCGGTGCGCGAGCGGCAGGTATTCGTTCTCGAGCGTGTACGGGAACGGCGTGTCGAAGCCGGTCACCCGGACGGGCGGCGCCTCGAAGTGGAGGAACGCCTTCTCGCTGACGAGCTGCAGCACCTCGGCGCCGAAGCCGCACGCCTTGGGGGCCTCGTGCACCACGACGAGCCGCCCGGTCTTCTTCACGCTCTCGACGATGGTGTCGAGGTCGAGCGGCCAGAGGGTGCGCAGATCGATCACCTCGCAGTCGACGCCGTCCTTGGCGACCTGCTCGGCGGCGCTGAGCGCCTCGTAGACCATCGCTCCCCAGCTGACGACGGTGACGCCCTCGCCCTCGCGCACGACCTTCGCCTTGCCGAGCGGCACGGTGTAGTCGTCCTCCGGCACGTCCATCTTCACCGCGCGGTAGACCCGCTTGGGCTCCATGAAGAGCACCGGGTCGTCGTCGCGGATCGAGGCGAGCAAGAGCCCCTTCGCGTCGTACGGGTTCGAGGGGCAGACGACCTTGAGGCCGGCCGTGTGGATGAAGAGGCTCTCGGGCGACTGCGAGTGGTAGAGGCCGCCGCGGATGCCGCCGCCGACGGGCGTGCGGATCACCATCGGGCAGCTGTACTCGCCGCCGGAGCGCCAGCGCATCTTCGCCGCCTCGCTCACGATCTGGTCGAAGGCGGGGAAGATGAAGTCCGCGAACTGGATCTCCGGCACCGGGCGCAGGCCGTAGAGCGCCATGCCGATCGCGGTGCCGATGATGCCGCCCTCGGCGAGCGGAGTGTCGATGCAGCGATCTTCGCCGAACTCGTCGTAGAGGCCCGCGGTCACGCGGAAGACGCCGCCCACCTTGCCGACATCCTCACCGAGCACCACCACGCGATCGTCCTTGCGCATCTCGCTCGCGAGCGCGCCGTTGATCGCCTGCACCATGTTCATCTCAGCCACGGTCTTCTCCGATCGGTCTGTTCTGAGGAGCCGCTAGCGGACGATCTCGTCGCGCTGGCGGTCGAGGTGAGGCGGGATGGCCTCGTAGACGTCGCTGAAGAGCGTGCCGAGGGCCGGCTCGCTCGCGCGGGAGGCGGCGTCGATGGCGCTCGCCAGCTCTTCTTCGACCCTGCGCGCGATGGCCGCCTCGTCGAGGTCGCCCGAGCCCAGCTCGGCGCGCGCCTTCTCCATGGCCGCGTCGTCGCCGCCGACCACGAGGTCGATCAGGGTCGCGCCGTCGCCGGACAGCGCCCGCTCGCGCGCCTCGCGCACGGCCGCGATCACCTCGCGGAGATCCGTCGCGTCGCAGCGGGTCGCGGCCACGCCGTAGGCCACCGCGTGCTCCGCCGCGCCGGGCTCGCCGTCCTTGACCCGGCAGAGGAAGAGGGTCGGCGCCTTCATCACGCCCGCGAAGTTCACGCCGGTGTGGAAGTCCGCCGCGTCGACCTCGGGGCCGTCGAAGAGCGCCGCGCTCACCAGCGCCTCGCCGCGCTGCCGCGCGCTCCACGCCAACCCGACCGCGTGCGGGAGATGCGTGGCCGCGGGGGCGCTCACGGACGCGATCTTCAGCCCCTTCGCGCTCAGGCCGCTCGGGATGTCGCGACCCTTGAGCGGATCACTCGCGGTGCCGAAGACCCGGTGCGCGAAGCTCGCCGCGTCCATGCCGCGCAGGAGCGCGACGGGCCAGTCGCCGTGGGTGGGGAAGAGCCAGTCGCCCGCCTCGAGCGCGTGGAGCGCGCCGGCGAGGGCGGCCTCCCGGCCGAGCGCGCGGGGCAGGAAACCGACGCGGCCGGCGTCGCCCAGGGCCGCGAGGCGCGCGTCGACGGTGCGGACGCGCACCATCTGCTCGAAGAGCACGCGCAGCTCCTCCCGGGCCAGCTCGGGGGCGCTCGGTGCGCTCGAAATCGCTTCGGCTTCCATGCTCTCCTCAGCTCACCACCGACAGGCGGGTCTTCTTTCCGTAGCGGTCTTCGTAGTCGCCGGCGCCCTTCAGGATCCCCTTCAGGAACGCCTCCGCGGCGCGGTAGCTCGAGCGGACGAGCGGGCCGGAGGCGACGTAGCGGAAGCCCATCTCGAGGCCTCGCGCGCGATACCGATCGAACTCGGCCGGCTCGACGTATCGAATCAGCTCCGCGTGCTTCTTCGTCGGCCGCAAGTACTGGCCGATGGTCAGCACGTCGACGTCGTTCTTCCGGAGCGACTCCATCGCCTCGTAGACGTCGCCCTCTTCTTCGCCGCAGCCGACCATCAGCGAGCTCTTCGTGATGTTCGCGCCCGCCTCCTTGGCCCAGCGGAGCACGTCCATCGAGCGCTCCCAGCTGCAGCGCGCGTCGCGCATCTTGCGCTGGAGGCTCGGCACCACCTCGACGTTGTGGGCGAAGACGTCCGGCACGCCGTCGCGAACCACGGTCTCGACGTCGCGCCGCACACCGGCGAAGTCGCCGACCAGCACCTCCACGAGCATCTCGGGGCTGTAGTGCTTGATGCGGCGCACGGTCTGGGCGACGTGCTGCGCGCCTCCGTCGAGGAGATCGTCGCGGTCGACCATCGTCAGGACCACGTAGGCCAGGTCGAGCTGCGAGAGCGCGCGGCCCACGTTCTCCGGCTCGCGCGGGTCGACCATGCCGCCCGGGTCGCCCGTGTTGACGGCGCAGAAGCGGCAGCCCCGGGTGCAGGTCTCACCGAGGATCATCAGCGTCGCGGTGCCCTCGCCCCAGCACTCGCCCACGTTCGGGCAGCGCGCCTCCTCGCAGACGGTGTGCAGATCGAGCTTGCGAAAGGTCTCCTTCAAGCGCTGATAGCGCTCTCCTCCGGGGAGGCGGACCTTGAGCCACTCGGGCTTTCGCTCTCTCTTGGGGGCGGGCTGCGACATTCGTTTCCTTCGTCCGTGCTCGACGGTGAGCAGCTGTACGGGATCTAGGACGCGCGGGGGTCTGCGCCCAGCCCCGCTCGGACGAGCGGCCGAGCGTGTTCTACGGACGCCCCCCGAGGCGTGTCAACCCAACGCGCCGAGAGCGCGTTCTTCGCGCGATGTCGCGGGGTTGTGCCCGTGCGCTAGCGCACGCGATCCATCGCGACCGGGGCCTTCCCGCCGGGGGCATCTGACACAGGACCCGACGCGGGAGGACGACGATGAGCGACTGGGTGCAACCTTCGCCGGGCTCGACGATCGCGTTCGTGGCCATCGTCGCGGCGGTCGTGGTCATGATCCTGGCCGGGACCGCGTGGGCGGGACGAAGAGCGTCCGAGCCCGCGCCCCGGACGCGTAGCCGGGTCCTGGGCGTCGGGCTCGGGGCGGGCCTCTGGCTCGCGCTGACCGCGTGGCTCTCGGAGAGCGGCGCGCTGAGCTGGCCCGGCCCGCCGCCGGCGCTGATGCTCTTCTTCGCCGGGAGCATGGCCGTGGCGCTCGGGTTCGCGCTGTCGCCGCTGGGACGCCGGCTGGCGGAGCTGCCGCTCGCCGCGCTGCTTGGCTTTCAGGCGTTTCGGCTGCCCCTCGAGCTGGTCCTGCACGCCTGGTACGGGGAGGGCGTCATCCCGGCGCAGATGACCTTCGAAGGGCACAACTTCGACATCGTCACGGGCGTCCTCGCGGTCGCCATCGCGCTCGGGGGATGGCGGGGCCGGCCGCCGCGCGCCGCCTACTGGGTCGTGAACGTGTTGGGCAGCGCGCTGTTGCTGGCCGTGATGGTCATCGCGGTGCTCTCCGCGCCTCTGCCCATCAAGGCCTACGCGGGGCCGGACCTGCTGATCGCGCTCCACGCGCCGTACGGCTGGATCGTGCCGTTCTGCGTGGGAGGGGCGCTGGCGGGGCACGTCATCACCTTCCGCGCGCTCCTGCGCCCGGGCGGATTCGACGCGCGCGCCGTCGAAGTCGGTTGATCAGAACCCGATTCAACCTAGCTTTCGCCCTGGTGGCCCAGCTCGACGATCCCGACCGTCTCGAGGCGCTCCGGCGCACCGGGTTGCTGGACGCCCCGCCCGAGGAGATCTTCGATCGGCTGACCAAGCTCGCGGCCAGGGCGCTCGGCGCGCCGGTGGCGCTCGTGTCCCTCGTCGACGACCACCGCCAGTTCTTCAAGAGCCAGGTGGGGCTCGCCGAGCCGTGGGCGTCCGACCGCGAGACGCCGCTGAGCCACTCCTTCTGTCAGCACGTGGTCCTGAGCGAGGCGCCGCTCGTCGTCTCGGACGCACGCGAGCACCCGGTCGTGTGCGACAACCTCGCCGTCCGGGACCTCGACGTGGTGGCGTACGCTGGCGTGCCGATCCGGCTCTCGCGGGGGGAGCTGCTGGGCAGCTTCTGCGTCATCGACACCCAGCCGCGCGAGTGGACCGAGCAGGACCTCGACGTGCTCTCCGGGCTCGCGGACGCCGTCATCGCCGAGATCGAGCTGCGGCTGCAGGTCGACGCCCAGACCTCGCGTGGCGCCGAGTTCGAGCGCCAGCGCGACGCCGAGCGTCGCCGGGCGCGGAGCGTCACGCACGATCTTCGGTCACCTCTCAGCGTGGTCGTGAGCGGGAGCGAGCTGCTCCTGGATCACCGCCAGGTGATGGACGACCCCGGGCTCGCCCGGATCGCGCAGCTGATCCACCGGAACGCGGTCCGCGCCGCTCGCATGATCGAGGACCTGCACGACCTGCACCGGCTCGAGCACGGCTCCATGACCTTCGACTTCCGCGAGGCGGATCTGGTCCTGATGGCGCGCGAGCTGATCGAGGATCTGCACGACGACCGGCTGCAGCTCGGCGAGGCGCCGCGCGTCCTGCCCCACCGCGTGGATCTCCACTCGGTGGAGCGGGTGGTGATCAACCTCGTCACCAACGCGCAGCGCTTCGCGAAGGATCGGGTCCAGGTGCACCTGCAGCGACGCGGGCAGAAGGCCCACATCCTCGTCGACGACGACGGCCCCGGCGTGCCCCCCGAGCAGCGCGAGCAGGTGTTCGAGGCGTACGCCCGGTTGCACGACGAGGGGCTGTCCGGCTCGGGGCTCGGGCTGGCCGTCGTGCGGGAGCTGGCCCGGGCCCACGGGGGGACGGTGCGTGTGACCGAGAGCCCGCTCGGCGGCGCGCGGTTCGAGGTGGTCCTGGGGGTGCTCACGCCCGTGGAGGCGGTCGAGGGGGGTTGAGGCTTCTTGCTTGGAGGCGCGGGCGCGGGGCAGGGGCGCGGGCGCGCGGGGCGCGGGGCAGGGGCACGGGCACGGGCACGGGGCAGGGGTCTCGCCCTGGCGGGCTCGATCCCTGCGGCGGAATAGGTGAACGGGGCTGGAGGTCGTAGACTCCGCGCGCTCATGGCAGCCTCCTCCAAGAAGCCCGTCCTCCTCGTGGTGATCCTGGTCGTCGTCCTCGGGATCCCTGCCGCGCTGTGGCTCGCGCGCGGCGTCATCGCGACCTCGATCGCGAGAGACGAGCTCGATCGGCGCGGGTTGGTCTGCGACGAGCGGTTCTCGCTCGAGGTGTCCGCGCTCTTCGATGAGGCGACGATCGGCCCCACCCGCTGCACGCGCGCGGAGGGCATCGTCGAGGCGATCGAGCTGCTCGAGCCGGTCACGGTCCAGCTCGACGGGGTGAGCCCCGAGTCCGTCGCCGCGTCGAGCGTGCGCCTCACCCTCCGCGATCGGGACGTTCGGGGCGGCGAGTCCTGGGCGCGCGAGCTGTCGCGCCTGCGGCTCGAGCAGCGCGTGGCGGGCCTCATCAAGGGCTTGAGCGAGCTGAGCGCGATGAGCCTCCCGCCGACCACCGTCGGTCAGGTCGAGGTGATCCGGGCTGGCGAGCGCATCGCCACGGCCGAGCAGATGGTCCTGCGCCCCGGCGCGTCGCTCGGCGCGGACGCGCGGCGGATCTCCTTCGTCGCGGGCCCGGGCGGCGTGGGCCGCCTCGAGCTGACCGCGGTCACCGGCCAGGCCACGCGCCCGAGCGTGCACCTGGAGGGAAGGGCGTCTGCCTCGGCGGGGATCGGTCCCCTCAGCGTCACCCGGAGCGGCACGTTCGCCATCGACGCCACCGCGCTCGACACCGCGAGCCCCCGCTTCAACCTCGACGCGCGTCTGTAGTGCCCGGGATCGGCTCCCGCGCGATGGCGAGCGCCTCGTCCATGCTCCCACAGACGAGCTCGGTCTTCTGAAAGCGCTTCGCCTGGAGCCGGCCCACGGCGCTGCGCACGACCACGATCATGCGACCGAAGACGGCGATCAGGCGATCGCGCGCCGCCTGAACCGCGGCCTCGGTCCCGGGATCGTTGCGCGGGGGCGCCGACCGGCTGTCCACGATGACCGTCCAGCGGGCGTGATCGGCCGGCGGGTCCGCGACGACGCGGAGATAGGAGTCCCTCAGCGCTTCGGGCGTCGGCGCCACGGCGGGCTTCCGCGTGATGATCAGGACCTTCTCACCTGGGCGAGGCTCCGCGTGGAGAAGGTCGTCGTCGAAAGGCGCAAACGCCATGAGAGGCTCTAACCCCCATACGGCCCGCTCGCCCGCTTTTTGGGGGTGTCTGCTCAGCAGCGATAGCCTGGACGCGTGACCCGTGACGCGTTTCGTGAGGCGCTCCTCTCCGTGATGGAGCGCAAGATCCACTGGGCCTGGCCGCGCTTCACGTCGGGCGACGTGCCGGCCGAGCGCCTGCACATCCACCTCGAGCACGAGTACGAGGTCTACGTGCGGGACTTCCCGGTGCTGGTGGCCCGAGCGTACGTGCAGTGCCCGATCGCCGAGGTCCGTCGGGAGCTCGCGGAGAACATCTACGAGGAGGAGACGGGCGGTCTCGTGGCCGGCCGGCCGCACCCCGAGCTCTTCCTGGAGTACCCGAAGGGCCTGGGCATGGATCTGTCGCGCTTCGAGCAGGTGGAGCTGCTCCCGGGTGCGGCGCGCTATCGCGCGTTCCTCGACGAGGCCACGCAGGCGCGGGGCTGGTCGGTCGCGGCCGCGGTCACGACGCTCTTCCTCGAGGGCACGCCCTACGACCGGAGCGTGCTCGATCCCGACGCGCCGCCCCGTCCGGAGCCGGACCTGAACGAGCACCCCCTCGTGAAGCACTACGGCCTCGACGTGGAGCACCTCGCCCTCACCAAGGCCCACCGGAGCGTGGAAGGCGAGCACCGCGCGGCGGCGTGGAGGGTGATGCTCGATCACGTCCCGGAGGGAGACCGGCCGGCCGTGGTCGAGGCGATGGAGCAGGCGCTGGCACGCTGGCTTGCGTACCGCGACGCCGTCGCCGAGGCGTGCGGGCTGACGCGCTGAACGATCAGGCCGCGGCCGTGGCGCGGCTCGCCTCGAGCATCGTCGCGACCGCGAGGCCGGCGAGGCTCAGGCGGCATCGACCGCGATCCGCCAGGCCCTTCTTCTCGAGATGAGAGAGGACTCGGATGACGCGGCCGACACCCCAGCCGAGCCGACCGGCGAGCACGCCGAGGTCGATGGGCAGGTTGGCGCGGCTCAGCTCGTGGACGCTGCCGAGCAGGGCGATGGCTTCTTCGGAGGTGGTGCGCTTGTGGGTGGTCATGGGTCGACCCTGCCCGAGCACTGAACGTGGGTCCAGTTTTCTGCGTTCAGTACTGAACGAAGATCGCCGATCGCCTGAGAAATCTCACATGCGGCTCACTCGACACGCGAAATCAAAGGGGTTTCGTCTGCGGCTCGCGCACCCTATGGTGCAGCAATGGCCGACGAAGTGGATCTGCCGCCCTGCGGCATCTACCGAACCCGCGTGGCGCTGGGCAGCGTGCCCGAAGAGCGCCTCGTCTACTTCCACAACCACGGCGACCCGGGCCCGGGGCTCTATCTGCCCTCCGAGTGGCGCGGGAATCGTGCGCGGTTCTCGGCCCGCGGCCACCTGCTGCCTTCGCCCGACGACGTGCGTCATCTGGCGCCGCTCGCGGCCGAGGGCTTCTACCGTGTGGTCTCGCCGTTCCACTGCTGCGCCAAGCAGTGTCGCCTGTTCGAGACCGACTCCCTGGTCCAGCTGGGCTACGACGGTCAGGCGCGCGCGATCCTCTTCGTGCCCGAGTGGGTCGACGGGCAGCTGGCGCTCCCCGAGCGAGGCACGCGGGTCGACCCGGACCGCATCGATCTCTTGAAGCGCCTGCGCGTGCCCGTCGCGAACACGCCCGTGCACGACGACGGCGCGGACGAAGTGCTGCTGCACTGAGACGGCCGAGGCCGGCTCACTCGCGCTGGTCGCGCGGGGTCTGATCGCGCTGGCCGACGTGCACGCGGATCAGGATGAACTTGTTGTCGAAGCGCTCGTCCGTGACCTCTTCGATCGTGCTCGTGGAGAGCACCGAGCGGAGGTTGGCGAGCCTCGAGTGCTCGAGCAGGAAGTACGCGGTCGTGCCCTGGTTCTGGCCCACCCAGGTGCGGAGCGCCTGGTTGTCGAGCTGCACGAACACGCTGACCCGGTTGCCCGTGTAGAAGTTCTCGCCCTTCCAGTTCATCTGCCAGGCGACGAGCGGCTCCTCGGGCCCCGTGCGCAGCTCGTAGTAGCGCTGCACCTGCTCGCGCTGCCCCCAGTGCGGCGACAGCTCGATCATGTAGACGTCGAGCGCCCACACCGCGAAGAGCAGGGCCACGCCGAGGAAGGCGCGGGTCGCCACGTCGCGCAGCGGCTTGATGGCCGCGATCAGGACCACGCAGACCGCCACCACGGCGAAGCCCGTCAGCGCGGGCCGGAAGTCGAGATACTCGGGCCAGGGGCGGCCGTAGTTGTAGACGAAGAGGTGGATCAACCGCTCGTAGCCCTGCGGCCGCGCGTCGGTGACCCAGCTCAGATCCCGGCCCACGAGCGCGAGCACCGGCGGCGCGACGAGGAGCCCCGTGGTCACCGCGCCCTTGGCCCACACGTCCCGTGGGTCGGCCGTCTTCGGCGAAGTGCGCTGCATGAGGCGCCACGCGCCCGCGAGCAGGAGGCCCGCGATCAGGATCGCGAAGACGCTCTGCCCCGTGCTCCAGGCCTGAGCGCTGACCCAGCCCTCGACCGCGGCCTCGTCCACCCCCTCGGGCACGACGCCGTGCAGGTCGCCCCACATGCCGCCCACGCCCGCGATGGCGGGCAGGGGCGCGACGAGCGCGAGCGCGGTGGCGCCGATGCGCCTCCAGTCGGTCTTCTTCGGCGCTCGGCTCAGCAGCCGATCGACGGCGAGGCCCACCAGGATCCCCGCCGGCGGGACGGCCGGGAAGATGTAGTGGTGAAACTTCGTGGTC
This sequence comes from Sandaracinaceae bacterium, assembly GCA_040218145.1. Lineage (GTDB taxonomy): Bacteria > Myxococcota_A > Polyangia > Polyangiales > Sandaracinaceae > JAVJQK01. The sequence continues at coordinate 93,461 of JAVJQK010000007.1, forward strand.
ATCGCGCTGAAGAGCGTGAAGGCCGACGCGAGCCAGAGCGCCACCAGGATGAGCACCTGTCGGCGCGCCTCGTCGTCGGGCGCGGTCTGGCGGCGCCACGGCGCGAGCCACGCGGCCAGCGCGAGCGGGGCCAGCGCGATCCACGGGAACAGGCCGTAGCCCATCTGCTCGATGAAGTACTCGATCGAGCCGGTGTCGCCGTGCACGCCCGCGGTGAGGCGGTTGATGTGATCGTGGATCAGCAGCCGATCGGTGAAGGGCTGCCCGTGGCGGATGTACATCGCCACGTACCAGGGCATGCCCACCGTGAGCACGGTGAGGATGCCGGCGCCGACCCGCAGCTTGCCCTCGAGGAGCAGATCCCAGCGCCGCGTCCCGATCAGGAAGAAGAGGGCGACCAGCCCCGGCAGCGCGAAGCCCGGGATGCCCTTGGCCATGAACGCGAGGCCACAGAAGAAGTAGAACGCGAACATGTAGAGCGACTGCGAGCGCGTCTCCTTGCGGAGCAGCCACAGCAGGCCGAGGTAGCCGAGCAGCCAGATCAGCGCCTGCACCACGGGCTGGGCCCCGACCGCCGCGAAGGCGGGCTCGACGTCGTGCACCGGCGAGTTGCCCGGGATGCCGTTGTTGCCGGCCGAGCCGCTCATGAACATGTCGCCGTGCCAGCCGAAGGGGGCGCCCGTGTCCATCCACGTGACGTTGCGGCTGAGCAGGTAGAGGATCTGCGGGACGACGACGACGGTGATCAGCCCGATCACCAGGTGGCGCAGGCTGAAGGTCACCGGGCCGATGCCGAAGCGCTTCACCTCCCGGTCGGGGGCCGCCGTCACCGCCAGGCCGAGCATCGCGATCGCCATCGTCATGTTGGAGACGAAGGGCATGTCGGTGATGGCCTGGTGGGCCAGGAAGAAGAAGTGCGGCAGGGTCGCGACGACGGTCGCGGTCACGAGCCCGGCGCGCTTGCTGAACCGCTGCGAGACGAGCGCGTAGATCGCGTAGAGCGCGCCCGTGGCGAGGATGAAGTGCGGCAGGCGGATCGCCCACTCGGGGTGCGCCGGGTTGGCGTCCGCGTGGAAGTCGACCCCGAGCGCGCCCATGCTCAGCGCCTCGGACCAGAAGATCAGGATGGGCTTGGACCAGAACCAGTCTTCTTGCGCCCACCAGAGGCTGATCCAGTCGTCCCGGGCGAGGATCTCTCGGGCGACCTCGCCGTAGTGGGTCTCCCACGGGTCCCACAGGCCGTAGACCCCGAGGAACGGCAGGTAGAGCCCGCCGGCGACCAGCAGGACCATCAGGCCCGGGCGGGTCAGAGCGGCCGGAAGGAGGCAGGCGAGCGCGGCGACGATCGTGATCGGCAGCCCGTCGTAGCCTCCGACGGCGGCTCCGATCGCGAGCACGGCGAGGGCGACGGGGGCGGCGATGAGAGGGCTCGTCCACGGCGCCTCGCCTTCACGGGCGAAGAGCGCGGTCTCGCGCAGCTCGGTCCGCCCCGCGGCTCCGTCGTGCCAGAGACCGAGCAGGTCGAGCAGGCCGGCCGTCCCGAGCAGCATGGTGAGCATGCCCCAGAGCGGCCCGTGCGAGACCTGGGACTCGTTCGCCATCATCAGGAAGCTGGCGAAGAAGCCGACGAACGTGAGCACGCCGCCGCGGATGAGGTGGGTCCGGCTGGCGGGAGCGGCGGTGGCCTTCACGGGCGGCGCGGCCTTCGACTCGGCGCCCTTCGACTCGGTGTCGTTCGACTCGGTGTCCTTCGATACGGCGGCGTCTGACTCGGCGGCGTCCGGCTCGGCGTCCGGCTCGGCGTCCCTGGACGCGTCGGCCTTCGCCTCGTCGTCCTCCGACGGTTCGCCCTCGTCGCCCTCCGAGTCGTCGTCTTCCGAGTCCTCGGGCGCCGAGTCGGCTTCAGAGCCGGCCTCGAGCTCGGGTCCCGTGCCTTCCTCGACCGCCTCTTCCTCGGCGTCGAGGTCCTCGTCATCGTTACGCTTCTCGTCGCTCACCGGGTGCTCGCCAGCTGGGGCGGCGGAGCATAGCCCACGCGCCCCCGGGCTGCCCGTCCCAGCCGCGCTGGATCGCCCCCCCGCTCGCATGCGAGGCTGAGCCCATGTCCAAGAAGGGCTCGACCATCGAGAACCGCGTCTACATCTTCGACACGCTCGCCGAGGCGCTGCTCAACAGCGGCGGCGCCGAGCTGCTCGCGTCGCCCAAGGACTCCGAGCGGGCGCGCGCGATGAAGGCGCTGGCGGACCTCGCCTACGTCAGCTGCGTGGTGAGCGACACCTCCGACCTCGACGCGGCCGAGGTGCGCGACGCCGTCCTCGCCGGCCTGGCCGGGCCCGACGCCGAGGGCAGCCCAGCCGTGCCGCCCGTGCCGAGCGGCAGCGCGAAGCCCAAGAAGCGTCGCCGCGGCAAGGGCGACAAGCGCAGCTGACGCAGGTCGGCGGCGTCGAACCGAGGGCCGGCGACTTTGGGGGCTACTGCCCCCGCGCTGAGCTATGATGCGCGTGGATGTGGGCCACCCTCAAAGCGCTGTATCAGAAGCACCGGAGGCGCCTGTCTTTCCTCGCGCTCGGCATCTTCCTCGTCGCGGTCGCGATCGAGGTGGACGGCGTGATCCCGCGTGAGGTCGAGGTGGACTTCCCGATGGGAGAGGCGCACTCGGACGTGACCGAGGCCCGCATCGAGTACTGGCAGGAGGACGAGATGGTCCGCGCGGTGCAGCGGAATTTCCCGAGCGGCGCCCCGCGCGCGGTCCGCGACACGGTGGAGCTGAGCTCCGGCGACTACGAGGTCACCGTGCTGCTCGTGCGGAGCGGCGGCGTGAGCGAAGAGCTGCGCGGCCGGCTCACCGCGCCCGCCGAGGGCGTCGTGCGCATCTCGCTCGGGAGCGGCTCGTGACGCAGCCGCGCACCGCGCACGTCGGCGATCCGCGCGTCCTCGAGCTGCCGCGCTGCGCGCTGGTGATCCTCAGCGGCGACGACCGTGGCCGCGAGCAGATCATCGAGGGCGACCTCTTCCGGATCGGCAAGTCCAAGGGCAACGACCTGGTGCTGCCCGACGAGACCGTCTCGCGCGCGCACTGCGAGATCGTGCGGGACGACCGCGGCTACCTGCTCCGCGACCTCGGCTCCACCAACGGCACCCTGCTCGACGGCGCCGAGATCAAGGAGGCGTGGCTCAAGACCGGCGCCGTGATCACCGTCGGCAAGGTCGAGCTCAAGGTCCGACCCTTCCACGAGCGCGTGGAGATCCTGCCGTCGGACGCCGCGAGCTACGGCGAGGTGGCGGGCAAGTCGGTCGGCATGCGGCAGGTCTTCGGCCTGCTCGAGCGGCTCGGCCCCACCGACGCGACGGTGCTCATCGGCGGCGAGACGGGGACGGGCAAGGACGTGCTCGCGCGCTCGATCCACGCCCAGAGCCCACGGGCGAAGCGCCCGTTCATCGTCGTGGACTGCGGCGCGGTCGTCGGCTCGCTCATCGAGTCGGAGCTCTTCGGGCACGAGAAGGGCGCCTTCACCGGCGCGTCCGCGACGCGTCAGGGCGCGTTCGAGCTCGCCGACGGCGGCACGCTCTTCCTCGACGAGATCGGAGAGCTGCCGCTCGATCTCCAGCCCAAGCTCCTGCGCGCGCTCGAGACACGGGCGTTTCGCCGGGTGGGCGGCAACCAGTCCACCGCGGTCGACATCCGCGTGATCGCCGCCTCCAAGCGAAACCTCAAGATGGAGGTCGAACGCGGCAAGTTCCGTGAGGACCTCTACTTCCGACTGGCCGTCGTGCCCGTGGAGCTGCCGCCCCTGCGCGAGCGCCTCGACGACATCCCCCTCCTCGTGGGCACCCTGCTCGCGCGCATCGCCGAGGGGGACGCCACCGGCTCCACGCCGACCGACATCTCCCCTGAGACCCTCGACGCCCTGCGCGCCCACGACTGGCCGGGGAACATTCGCGAGCTGCGCAACGTGCTCGAGCGCGCCGCCTATCTCTCCCGCGCCGCCGGACACGACGAGGTCTCACTCGGCTTCGTGCCCCTGGCCGGTGCCGCCCAGCCGAACGTCACCAAGGAGATCCGGCTCGCGCCCGACTTCGAGCCCGGCAAGAGCTACCGGGACACCAAGAGCGAGTGGGAGGCGCTCTTCGAGAAGCAGTACGTGGGCTGGCTCCTCGACCAGAGCGACGGGAACATCTCCGCCGCGGCGCGCGCCGCGGACATGGATCGCAAGTACCTCCACAAGCTGGCCCGCAAGCATGGTCTGCACCCGAAGAAGTGAGCCCCAGCCCCGGCTCGACGCGTCTCGGGACTTCAGCCGGCCCCCGCGAAACCGTTTGGATTTCCACTGGATGTCCAGCGCTCTCCCCGACCCGCACGCGTTGACACACGGGGTGGCCGATCGGACACTGCGTGCGTCGCTTGGCTAGCAGGCCGTTGAAGTACCGAGCCCGAAGGATCTCGAAGCGCGACGGCCCGATTCTCGGTTCGGGGCGACGAGTAAATGCTTCAGCATTTGCGAGGAGGCGCGGGCCGAGAGGCGGGTCGTCCCGCCCGAGAGACGAGGAGCGAGGTTCTTCAACGGACTGCTAGGCCACGGTGACGGGGGACGAGATGAATCCGAACGGCGCGCGGAGCGCGGAGAGCACGGCGACACGCGCCTACTCGCTGGCGGCGATGCCGCCGCAGGTGTTCGGCAAGTACACCCTGATCGGCAGGCTCGGGCACGGGGGCATGGCCGAGGTGAACCTCGCGGTCTCCGAGGGCAAGGGCGGCTTCCGCAAGCTCGTCGTCATCAAGAAGCTCCACCGCCACCTGGCCATGGAGCCGGGCTTCATCGAGATGTTCCTCGACGAGGCGCGCCTCGCCGCGCGGCTGAACCACCCGCACGCGGTCCAGACCTACGAGGTCGGCGAGAGCGACGGCAACCACTTCATCGCGATGGAGTACCTCGACGGCCAGGGCCTCGAGCGGCTCCTCCGGATGTCCGGGGAGCGCGAGGAGGTCATCAGCGTGGAGCTGGCGGCGCGCATGATCTCGGACGCGCTCGACGGCCTCGCCTACGCGCACGAGCTGACCGACTTCGACGGGACCGCCCTCAACGTCGTGCACCGGGACATCAGCCCGCAGAACATCTTCGTCACCTACAACGGCATGGTGAAGCTGCTCGACTTCGGGATCGCCAAGGCCGCGACCCACGTCGTCGAGACCAAGACCGGCGTCATCAAGGGCAAGTACGCCTACATCGCCCCCGAGCAGGCGCTCGGCGCGGACGTCGATCAGCGCTCGGATCTCTGGTCGATGGGCGTGGTGCTCTGGGAGGTGCTCACCGGACGCCGCCTCTTCAAGAGCGCGAACGAGCTGGCGACCCTGCACGAGACGTTGCAGGGCGACATCAAGCTCCCGTCGGCCTTCCGTCCGGACCTGCCCACCGATCTCGACACCATCTGCATGCGCGCGCTGCAGCGCGATCCGAACGATCGCTACCAGAGCGCGCAGGAGATGAAGGACGATCTCGATCGCTACCTGCAGATGCTGCCGAAGGCGCCGGGGAGGCGTCACATCGGGCGGCTCATGAAGGACCGCTTCGCCGAGGTCATCGACCTGCACAAGACGACGCTCGCGGCCTGCCTCAAGGGCTCGGACCAGAGCGTCACCAGCAGCGCCATCGATCGCCTCGTCGCGCCCGCGTCGATCAGCGGCATTCACGCAAACCAGTCCGGCATGACGCCGACGCCGACGCCGACCCCGAGCCCCGCTCCCGTCAGCGTCACGCCGCCGCCCGGCCTCCCGAGCGTGACCCCGCCGCCGATGGCCACCAGCGCGCCGCGGCCGCAGGAGGGCGGCGGCTGGATGTGGAAGGCGGCGCTGATCCTGCTCGTCATCCTGCTCGCGGCGGTGGCGGCGCTGCTCCTCCCGCTCGGCCAGCCGGACGAGATCACGGTCGGCGCGCTGCCAGACCGAGAGGACGGGACCGCAGAGCAGCCCGTGCCCGAGGCGGGCGGTGATGTCGTCCAGCTCCCCTCGGAGCCGGGGATGGAAGCGGCGCGGAACGAGGCGCCGCAGGCCGATGGCGTCGCCGACACGACCGAGCAGCCGCCGGCCGAAGAAGAGGTCGAAGCGCCGACCGAAGAAGAGGTCGAGGCGGATCGCCAGGCGTCGCGGACCCCCGAGCAGATCGCCCGCCTCCGCGCCGCTCGCGAGCGTCGTCAGCGTGAGCGCCGCGAGCGCGAGGCGAGGCAGGCGCAAGAGCGGGAGGAGGCGGCCACCCCGCCGCCCGCCGAGGAGCCGGGCAGGCTCACGCTCGCCACCACCCCGTGGACCCACGTGTATCTCGGCAGCCGCGACCTCGGCACGACGCCGATCGTGAACGTGGAGCTCCCCGCCGGCACGCACGCGCTGCGCTTGGTCAACCGCGAGGCGGGCATCGAGCAGACCTACCGCGTGACGATCCGACCAGGGCAGCGCCTGAGCCGCCGGCTCGGTCTGCGCTGAGCGATCAGCGACCGCCCAGGGTGCTCACGTCGAAGACGTACGCCGCGCCCGTCTGCGTCGCGACTCCCCCGCCGCTGAGCGGCGCGCCGATGACCACCGTTCCGCCGTTCGCCGCGCAGGCCCGCCCGAACTGACCTGCGTCCGTCGGCGGCGTCAGCTCCGCCACCAGGACGAGGTCCGTACGCCCGTACGCGTAGACCGCACCCCGTCCCGCGCGCGCGAGCGGGGCTCCCACGAGCAGCGTCGTGCCCGCCGCGCACACCGAGGCCCCGAAGCGATCGCTGGATCCAGCCGACTCGATCGACCCCGCCGGCGCGCCCGTGGCGACGTCGTACAGGTAGACGCGCCCCACGCCGTCGGCGCTGCTCCCGCTGGTGTTCTGGTCGGCGCCGACCGCCAAGAGGTCTCCCCAGAACGCAACCGAGACGCCGAACTTGTCGCCCGTGGCGGGGCTCGTGATGCGCCGGCTGAGCCCGCTCATCAGATCGTGCAGCACCACGAACCCGGCCTGGCTGCCCCTCGAGGGCGCGCCGACCGCGAGCCAGCGCGCCGTGTCGTCCACCGCGAGTGACGAGCCGAAGACGTCGCCCATCACGGGCGGACCGTCCCGGCCGACCTCGGTGTCCGGTGTCCCGTCGAAGCCGAGCCGATAGACCGCGCCGACGTCCTCCTCCGCCGCGGGCGCGAAGCGGTAGGCGCCCACCGCGAGCTGGTCGGGCGCGAGCACCTCGACGCTGCCGCCGTAGAAGCCGCCGCCACCGCGCAGGGTGAAGACCTCCTCGCTGCGGGTGTCGAAGCGAAGTACCTCGTTCGCGCCGGGCCGGCCGGCGAAGACGTAGTCCTCCGAGAGCGCGACGTCGAAGCCCAGCTCCGCGCTGCCCGAGGACGCGATCGAGTAGCGCCCGACCTGGGCGAACCCGCTCGCCTCGAACAGATAGACCGCGCCCTCCGCCGAGGCGGCGCCATAGCTCGGCGCTCCGATGGCGATGGCGCGCCCGCGGAAGTCCACCGCGCGCCCGAACTCGCTGCCCACCGCCGTGGCGTCGCTCGGCACGAGGGTCGCGACGACCGGCAGCTCCATGCCCGTCCCGCCGTCTCCGCCCGCGTCCACGCCGGCGTCACCGTTCTCTCCGCCGTCCGTCCGGTCTCCGTCTCCGGCGTCCCGATCGACGGCGCCGTCGGGGCTCGCGCTGGATCGACATCGTCCGGCCACGCAGGACCAGCCCTCCGGGCACTCGCCGGCCGAGTCGCTGGCGCAGCGGTACTGCCCCTCCGGCAGGGTCGCGGTGCACGCGAAGAGCAGGCACGCCGAGAGTGAGATCCACGCGCGCATCAGAACCGCCCCCTGAGCTGGACGGTCCCCGGACCGAACGCGACCTCGGCTTCTCCCCCGCCAGCGCTGGCCCAGAGGGCCACGCCGATCCCCGCCGCGGCGAGCCCGACCGCCAGGGCCGCGATGCCGACTCCGGAGAGGGCGGGCGCCCGCTCGTGCGCGTCCCTCACGCTCGGCCAGTCGGTCGCGCTCATCACCGCGTCGATGTCCGCGAGCGCTACCCCGAGGAGGATGGCGCCGCCCACGACGAGGGCGCCGCCGCCGACGGTGAGCGTGATCCCCGCGACGGGAGACGATCCCGCCGCGGTCGGCGGTTCCGTCATCGCGTCGCCTCCGGGGTCTGGACCGAGCTCGGGCTCGGGATCGCCGAGCGCTGGCTGCTCCCGCTCGAGCGCGGTCTGGAGAGCGCGGATGCGCGCCTCGACCGCCTCTCGGTCTTCGGCCCCCGGCCGCGCGCTCAGGTAGGCCCGAAAGCTCGCGAGCGCCTCCGCGTCCTGTCGAAGACGGTCCTGCACGGTGGCGATGTTGTAGAGCAGGTCCGGCTCGCCGGTCATGTCGTAGCAGCGCTGGAAGTGCTCGAGCGCCTCGCCGAAGCGGCCTTGCTCGAAGGCCTCACGCCCCATCGCGAATTCCGCGCGCGCGTCGAAGGTCACCTGCGCCATCGCGGACGTCGGGAACGACACGGCGAGGACCATCCAGAACGCGAGCGCTCGACTCATGGCGCGATCATACCCGACACCTCGTCCGCTGCGCCCACCGATGCCGGCTGTGGTACCTTCCACGCGATGCACGGCACCGGTCCCCAGCCACGCTGGCTCGCGTCGTTGGCCGCGCTCAGCGTCGCGTCGTTGGCCGCGCTCACCGCCTGCGGACCGCAGCCGACCCTTCCCGAGGGGGCGCTGGCGCCGATCAAGGTCGGCGTCGTCACCTCGCTCACGGGCACCCTCGGGACCGACGGACCGGGCTGGGCGAACTCGGCGCGCGTGGCGGCCCGCGAGGTGAACGCGGCGGGCGGACCGATCGACGGTCGCCCGATCGAGCTCGTCGTGGTCGACGACGAGACGAACCCGGGGCGCGCCGAGGCCATCGCCACGCGCCTCGTGAACGAGGACGAGGTCGTCGCGGTGATCGGCGCGGCCGCGAGCAGCATCACGCTCGGCCTCGCCGCGGTGACCGGCCCGGCGCAGATCCCGCAGGTCTCCTGCTGCTCGACGTCGGACCTCATCACCTCGCGCGCGATGGGGCTGCCGGAGGAGGAGCGCTTCCTCTTCCGCACCGCGCCCTCGGACATCCTGCAGGCGAAGGTCGTCTCCATCGCGGCCACGCAGCTCGCGTGCTCCAGCCTCGCCGTCCTGCACCTCGACGACAGCTACGGCCAGCCCTTCGGGGACGCGATCGTCAGCGAGTTCCGCTCGGGCGGCGGCATCATCGCGGCGCAGGTGCCGTTCGCGGACGAGCAGGCGAGCTACACCGCGGAGCTGACGATGATCCGCGACGCGATGCCCGGCTGCATCGCCCTGGTCGCGTTCCCCGGCTCGGCGGGCACCATCGTGCAGAACTGGGCGTCGCTCAGCGGCACGCCCGACGTGACCTGGATCGGGACCGACGGCGTGCGCGCGCCCGGCCTCGTCGAGCAGGTGGGCGACCCCGCGCTCATCGACGGATTCTTCGGCACCTCGCCCGTCACGGACGGCTCCACCCGCGAGTACAACGCCTTCCGGGACCGCTACCGCGCGTTCTACGGCGAGGACCCGATCCCGTTCTCGTCCAACCAGTACGACGCGGTCGCGCTCCTCTCGCTCGCCATCGCGCGCGCCGGCACCACGGACGGAGTCGCGGTGCGGGACGCGCTGCGCGAGGTGGCGGGCGCGCCTTCGGACCCGGGCGGCCTGATCCTCCCGGGGCAGCTCGCCGAGGGCCTCGCCGAGGTCCGCGACGGCATCGACATCGACTACCAGGGCGCGAGCGGCAACGTGGACTTCGACGCGCTCGGCAACGTCGTCACCTCCTACGAGATCTGGCGCTACGACGCGCCCGGCTCGACCGCCAGCTGCGACGGTCCCCGCTCCGTGGTCCCGGGCGGCGGCGGCGCGTTCTGCCGTTTCCGCACCCTCAACGCGGAGGAGATCCGATGAGGGCCCTCTCGGCGCTCCTCACCTCGGCCCTGCTCGTCGCGTGCGCGCCCGAGCCCGTCGCGGTGGATCTCGGCTTCCCGCGCGAGGAGAACTTCCTCTTCACCGAGTCCGGCCGACTCGTCGTCTACGAGACCTCGGCGGATCTGGGCGCCTGCCCCGCGATCTTCGAGCGCATCGAGGCCGGTGACTTCGGCGACCCGGTCATCGACAGCGACTGGCGCCCGATCTGCGAGCTGCGCGACGGGCTCCGCTTCGCCGCCCCCGAGGGCCCGCACGCCTACGTCGCGCTCGGACGCGACGGCTCCAACCAGATCATCCTCAGCGGCTGCCGGGTCGCCGAGGCCTTCGCCGACGCGCCGGCGATCGAGGTGGAGCTCTACCCGACCGACGACTACGCGTCCTCGACGGATGGGCGCACGCCCGGCTGCGCGAACGCTCAGGACAAGTGCACGCGAGGTTGCCTGTGATGCGCGCCCTCCCCTGCGCGCTGATCGGCGCGCTCGCGTTCACCTTCGCCGCGGCCCCCGCGCTGGCCCAGACGGAGCTCGAGCAGGCGGAGAGCGCCTACCTGGAGGTCGACTTCGAGAGCACCCGGGACCACGCGCTCGAGGCGCTCCGCGAAGGAGGGCACCCGCCGGAGGAGCTCGTCCGCATCTACCAGCTCCTCGGGACCGCCTCGTCCCTCATGGGCGAGGAGGACGCGGCGCGCGACTACTTCGTGCGCATGCTCGGCATCGACCGTGACGCCCAGCTCGACGAGAGCGTCCCGCCGCGGGCCCGCAACCCGTATCTCGAGGCGCGGGGCATCTGGGCCGCGCGCCAGGGGCGCCTCTCGATCTCCACCGGCCTCGACCGGGCCAGCTCCGCCGTGCGGGTCGAGCTGCGCGACCCGACCGACATGGCGCGTCGGGTCCGCCTCGCCGCGCGGCTGGAGGGCCAGGCGGAGTACAACCAGCAGGAGTACCAGTCGCAGTCCGTGCTCGCGGTGCCCGTAGAGGGCGCGGCCGAGGCCGATCGCGTCGAGTACTACGTCGAGATCGTCGACATGCACGGCAACGTGCTGCTCGCCGAGGGCTCCCCCTTCGCCCCGCGCGTCGTCGGGCGCGTCCCGAGCGGCGGCGGGGGCGCCGAGGGGGAAGGCGGCGGCGGCCGGGTCACCTTCTTCGAGGAGCCGCTCTTCTGGATCCTCGTCGGCGTCGGCGTGCTCGCGGCCGGCGCCGTCACCGCCGCGGTCATCGTCGACCAGCGCAGCTCCGTCGCGCTCCAGACCGGCATCTCCTTCGGCGTCGACTGACCCGGATCAGACCGTGACGCCGGTGAACTTCTCGGCGACCCAGCGGCGGAATTTCGGGAGGACGAGGCGGTCGAGGAGCGGGAGGAAGCTGCGCTCCACGCGGTCCTCGCGCGCGATGTCGGCGAACGCGCGCACGCCGCAGTCGTTGGCCGCGAGCACGTAGGGCATGACCTCGGTGCGGCCCTCGTCGAACGCGTCGAAGAGGAGCGAGACCTTCAGGTAGGCGGCGGAGATGTCCGCGAAGCCCGGGCGCACGCCGCGCAGGTAGCGGGTGAAGGGCTCGGCGATCACCCGGCGCTCGGGCTGGTCCTCGAGCCCGTGCGCGGCGAGCTGCTGGGCGAGGAACGCGCTCGCCGACGGCCGCGGATCCATCTTCTCGCGCCGCTCGCGCTCGTAGCCCTCGGCCACCACCACCAGGGCCGAGTCGAGCCCTCCGAGCCCGCGCGCGATCTCGGAGAGGACCTCGTCGGGCAGCGAGAAGAAGGGCAGCACGATCAGGTGCGCGCGCGAGGCGACCCCGCAGTGCAGCGCGTGGCGCCCGCTGCGGTTGCCCATCATCTCGAGCAGGTAGACGCGCTTGTGCGTGTAGCCGTCCTCGTAGAGCCCGCGCGCGATCTTCGCCCCCGCCTCGACACCGGTCAGGAAGCCGATCGCGCGGTCCCCCGTCAGGTCGTTGTCGATGGACACGTTCACGAAGCCCGTCCGGGGCCGCTCCCCCTCGAACGCCTCCATCCACGCGCGCGCGCCCTCGAGCGTGCCGTTGCCGCCCACCGCGATGAGGTGCGTGAAGCCCTGCTTCCGGAAGACCTTCGCCGCCTCTCTCCGCCGCGCCTCGTCGCGGAAGCCCTGGTAGCGCTCGCTCCGGAAGTCGCTCCCGGGGTCCTGCACGCGCCGGCCCATCGAGCGCGCGGGGATGCCCTCGGCGAGCAGGCGGTAGCGCTCCTTTCGCCCGACGGTGAGTCGCTCGAACGCGAGCTCCGCCGTGGCGTCCTTCGTCAGTGACCGGAAGCCCTGCGTCGCGGCCCACAGCTCGTAGCCGCGCCGCTCGCACTCCTCCGTGATGGCGACCGCCACCGACGAGTATCCGGGCGCGTTGCCGCCGTCGAACACCGCGAGGAGCCGCCGCTCGCCTCGGGGCGCCTTGCTCGGTCGAAGAAAAGGCTCGGCCATGCCCGAGCGTAGCTCAGACACGAGTCACGCGCTGGACGGCCACAGAGCGTGACCCGAGACATTCCTCATACCGTGACCCTGACGAATCGATCCGGAGTCCGAACGTGGCTATCCTGTGATCACCCTGGATCCACTATCTTGTCCCCGTTTTTCGGCAGTGATACCGTCTTCGCCCAATCCTTGCAGGATTCGGGCGTGAGCAGGGTCGACGTAGACGTGTTCGTCGCGAGCCAGACGCATGTGCGAAAGGATCAACCTCCCCCAACGCCTGGGAGGGGCTGAACAGGCATGGCCATGGTCCGGCTGACCGACATCGTCGAGAAGGTGCGCAGCTATCATCCGGCCGCGGACGTCGACCTCATCAACAAGGCCTACGTCTACTCGGCCAAGGCGCACGACGGGCAGATGCGGAAGTCGGGCGACCCCTACTTCATCCACCCCGTCTCGGTGGCGCACATCATCGCGGACATGCGCCTCGACCCGGCCAGCGTGTGCGCGGCGCTCCTGCACGACGTGGTCGAGGACACGGCGGCCACCAACGAGGAGATGGTGTCCCTCTTCGGCGAGGAGGTGGCCTTCCTCGTCGATGGCGTGACCAAGCTCGGCCGGATCAACTTCACCTGCAAGGAAGACCAGCAGGCGGAGAGCTTCCGCAAGATGCTCGTCGCGATGGCGCGCGACATCCGCGTGCTGCTGGTGAAGCTCGCCGACCGGCTCGACAACATGCGCACCCTCCAGCACATGAAGCCGGAGAAGCAGGAGCGCATCGCCCAGGAGACGCTCGACATCTACGCCCCGCTCGCGGGTCGGCTCGGCATCTACTGGCTGAAGAGCGAGCTCGAGGATCTGAGCTTCCGCTACCTCCACCCCGAGGGCTACGGGGAGATCAGCCGCAAGGCCAAGCGCGCCGCGCGCGACCGCGACAAGTACATCCAGGACGTCACCAAGCGCCTGCAGAAGATGCTCATCGAGCGCGGCTTCGCGGCCGAGGTCGGCGGCCGGATCAAGCACAAGTACTCGATCTGGCGGAAGATGCGTCAGAACAACTGCGAGTTCGAGCAGGTCCACGACTTCGTCGCCTTCCGCGTGATCATGGAGACCGTCGCGGACTGCTACGCGGCGCTCGGCGTGGTGCACTCGCAGTGGACGCCCATCCCGGGGCGCTTCAAGGACTACATCGCGCTCCCGAAGCCGAACATGTACCAGTCGCTCCACACGACGGTCATCGGCCCGGGCCAGCGCCGCATCGAGGTGCAGATCCGCACCCAGGAGATGCACCGCACGGCCGAGCTCGGCATCGCCGCGCACTGGAAGTACAAGGAGAAGACGGGCGGGCTGGACGCGAAAGACGCAGCGCAGTTTGCGTGGCTGCGACAGCTCATGGAGTTCCAGCAGGAGGTCTCGGACCCCGCGGAGTTCCTCGACTCGGTGAAGGTCGATCTCTTCAACGACGAGGTCTACGTCTTCACCCCGGCCGGCGAGCTGAAGGTCTTCCCGCGGGGCGCGACCCCGGTCGACTTCGCCTACGCGATCCACTCCGAGGTCGGCGAGCACTGCGCGGGCGCGCGGGTCAACGGGGCCATCGTCCCGCTCCGCTACAAGCTCCACAACGGCGACACGATCGAGATCATCACCAGCCCGCAGCAGGCGCCCAACAAGGACTGGCTCGACTTCGTCGCCACCGGGCGCGCCCGCTCGCGCATCCGGGCCTTCATCCGCGAGGAGGAGCGCAAGAGCGCCATCAAGCTCGGCCGCGAGCTGGTCGAGCGCGCGTTCCACAAGCACGACCACTCCTTCTCCCGCTGGCTCAAGGGCAAGGACACGGGCGCGGTCGCGCGCGGCTTCGAGGTGGACACCACGGACGAGCTCTTCGCGCAGGTCGGCTACGGCAAGGCCAGCGCGCAGGAGGTCTACGACCGCGCCGTGCCGGCCGGGGACGAGGCGGCGCGCGAGTCGCTGCGGCCGAGCTTCTTCGAGAAGACCGTCCGCAAGGTCACGGGCAAGGACAAGACGAACGGCGGCATCCGCATCGCGGACGTCGACGACGTGCTCGTGCGCTTCGCCAAGTGCTGTAACCCCCTGCCGGGCGACCCGATCACGGGGTGGATCACGCGCGGGCGCGGCGTGACCGTGCACCGCCGCGGCTGCGCCAAGGCGATGGAGCTCGACCCGGAGCGCCGCCTCGAGGTCAGCTGGTCCGACGCGATCAAGGTCGACCGCCCCGTCGCGCTCCGCATCGCCACCGCGGATCGGCCCGGCATCCTGGCCAACGTCAGCGCCGCGTTCACCGAGATCGGCGTGAACATCCAGGAGGCGAACTGTCGGGTCGGCGAGGACGGCTCGGCCGTCAACCACTTCCAGTTCACCGTCAGCGACGTCGCCAAGCTCCGCACGCTCATGCGGCGGATCAGCCAGATCGAAGGCGTCTACGACGTCGAGCGGGCGTGAGCTTCGACGCCGAGCTCCGGCGTCACCTCCGAGACCACGGGGTGACGCTGGCGCAGCTCGAGGCGTCGGTCAGGCTGGAGGGAGAGGGCGCGCGGGCCGACCGCGTGATGATCGAGCGGGCGCCCCACGCATGCGTCGAGGGTCTGCGTCTCCTCCTGGGCGTGCCCGAGAGCCCCTGGATCACGCGGACCCTCGCCACCTGTGACGCGCTGGCGCTCCCGCTGATCGCGGGCTGGGACCGGACACGCGGGTGCCTGAAGCTCTACGTCAACGCGTCGGACGCCCCTGCGTCGGTGCGCCGAGAGGTCGCGGCGCGAGCCGAGCTCGACGGCGCGCCGCACGTGCTCGGCCTCAACCTCTTCGCAGGCGGGCAGGTCGAGCTGAAGCGCTATCTGCAGGCGCGCGACGCCGAGGGTCCCGCGCGGCGCCTGGTAGAGGCGGCGGGGGCGCTCTCGGCGGGCGTCGTCACCAGCCTCTACGCGGACGGCTCCCCGCACGCGTATTTCGTCGCGCTGCGGCCCGCCTCTCCGGACGCGCTCGACGCCGCGTTCGGGTTCCTGCCCGGCTTCTCCTGGGACGCGATCCGCGCACACGCGCCCTTCGAGCCCGCGTCCCCGCGCTCGATCGGGGTCTCCGCCGCGGACACGGACCGGTGGACGGCCTACGTGAAGCCCCGCGACGCCGACGCGCCCGCCCTCTGGTCGCTCGAGCCGGTGGTCGTGGTGCGCGCGGGAGAGACCGAGCTGGCGTTCTTCGTCGCGCCCGACGTGGAGGGCGCCCGCGCCTACGCTCGGCGCGGCGGCCGCGCGCTCTCGTACCGCAGCCACGGCCCCCCGCCCGCGCCGGCTTCCCTCGAAGGGCTCCTCGACTGGGCGCTCGGGCTCCTCGAAGACGACCCGCCCCCGGCCCCGCCTCCGCCCTGGCGCCTTCAGCGAGGGCGGAGCTCGTCGGCGCCGTAGAGCTCGACGTAGCCGCGGCGCACGCCGAAGCAGCGCGGTCGGAGCGCGCAGCCCTGGCAGGGATCGGGGTGAGACGTCTCGCCGTCGCCGTAGCCCTCGGGGACCTCGGCGATGGCGAAGGCGTCGAGGAGATCCTCGGGCGCGAGGCAGAGCGGCACGCCGCACATGGAGTCGAAGCCGCTCAGCCGGACCCCGAGGCGCGCGGCGGCGCGTACGCCGTCGGCGAGCCCGGGCATGACCTCTCCGTAGCGTGGGATCAGGGCCGTCGTGCGCGGGACCATGTCGGTCGACGGCGCGACGAAGGAGACGTTGATCTCCGCGCCTGGCCAGCGGGCCGCGACCGCCTCGACGTAGCCGGGGAAGGCGTCGACGTTGGCGCGGTGGAAGACGTAGCTGAGCCGGAGCCGGAGGCCGGCGCGCTGGATCGCGTC
This sequence comes from Sandaracinaceae bacterium, assembly GCA_040218145.1. Classification (GTDB taxonomy): domain Bacteria; phylum Myxococcota_A; class Polyangia; order Polyangiales; family Sandaracinaceae; genus JAVJQK01. The sequence goes on from JAVJQK010000007.1 coordinate 109,706, forward strand.
GAGCCCCTCCAAGGTCTGGGTGAAGGTGCCCGGCGCGCCCGTGATCGCGTCGGAGCGCGCGGCCTCCATCGCGTGCAACGAGACATGCATGATGTCGACGCCTGCGTCACGGAGCGTCGCGGCCAGCGCGTCGTCGACGCGGGTCGCGTTGGTCTGCACCTCGACGAGCGGGGCGCCCTCCGCCTTGGCCAGCTCCACGAAGCGCGTGAGGCGTGGGTGCAGGGTCGGCTCGCCGCCCGAGAGCGCGATGGCCGCGCCGCCGCTCGCCGCCTCCGTGATGGCGCGCTCCACGTCCGCGTCGGGCGCGCGGGGCAGGTGGGTGGAGACGAAGCAGAACTCGCAGGACTGGTTGCACGCGAAGACGATCCGGACCGTGCGCACGCGCTGCGCGGGGGCGCCTGGCGCGCGCATGATCTCGTCCTGGTAGAGCTCGCGCGCGACCTGGGCCTCGGGGGTGGAGATCAGGCTCAGCCGACGGCGCACCCGGTCGGCGTCGATCGGCCGCAGCGCCTGGTCCACCAAGACCTGGTCCAGCTCGCTCCCTTCGGGCACGCCCGGGCATCGGTCCGCGACCTGACAGCCGCCGCAGGCCGCGCGCTGCGCGAAGCCCGGTCGCGTCCGACCGCCCGGGGTGAGCGAGAACAGGTGCGCGTGGCGCGCGGGGTGCGCCAGGAGACAAGGGGGCAAGCTCGCGTGCGGGTCGAGGGTGAGCGAGAGGTCCACCCGCCGCGCCGCGTCGGCCACGCGCTCGAGGACCGTGGCCGCCTCGGGGAGCGGGAGCAGGGTGACGCGATCGGGCGCGTCCGTGGGCACCCCGACGCGCAGCGCGGCGATGGGGAGCGCGCGGAGCTGCGCGGGCAGGCGCGGGAGCGTCTCGGCGTTGGCCCGCACGATCGGCGCGCTCGCCTCCACCCGGAGGCCGGCCGCGGCGAGCGCCTCCACGCCGCGTCGCGTGGCCTCGTGTCCGCCCGGGTCCCGGGTGATCGCGTCGAGCGCCTCGCCCCAAGCCGGCAGGTGCACGCGCGCGGTGTCGAGCCCGGCCTCGGCCAGCGCCCGGGCGCGCCCGAGGTCGATCAGCGCGGCGTTGGTCTCCAGCTCCACGACCGTCGCGCGCGCCCTGGCGCGCCGGACCAGCGCGACGAGGTCTCGGCGCAGGGTCGGCTCGCCTCCCGTGAGCACCAGCGTCTCCGCGTCCGCCGCGTCGATGCGCGCCTCCACCGCGCTGCGCGCCACGAAGTCGGGCCGCTCGCGCGGCGCCCGCCGATCGCAGAAGGCGCAGTTCTGGTTGCAGGTCTCGTTCGTGTAGACCCGCGCCGTGTGGGCAATTCGCTCTTCAGCCAAGGCCGGCCTCGCGCGCGAGCTCGTGTCGGAGGGCGGGGAAGTCCCGCTCGAAGCGCGCCGCGAACGCCTCCGGTCGGCGCACGTCGGCCCACGCGTCGACGCACGCGCGCGTGAGCCGCTCCTCGAAGAAGCGCGCCGCGCCCTCGGCCCGGCCTCGACGCAGCGCCGCGCGCGCCAGCCGGCGGAGCTCCGACATCTGCGAGGTCGGCACGCGGTGCATCGCGAGGGCGTGCATGCCCACGTCGTGGCCGAGCGCGTGGAAGTGGTTGTGCAGGTACGCGCGCGTCACGCCCGGGACCGGCAAGCGCCTCGACGCGGCGCCGAGCGCGCGCCCCAGCCGGCCGTCGATGTTGACCGGGATCACCCCGCGCGAGAGCCGGCGCAGCCAGCCGCGCGGGGAGAAGATCGGCCAGCGGAGCCGGACCAGCTCGGGCTCGAGGCCGCCGAGCGCGCCGAGTCTTCGGCGGCGCCGCTGAAAGGAGGCGGGTAGCGGCACGGTGGAGACGCGGTGGTCGGCGTCGATCGCGAAGCCGAGGTCGCTGAGGTACGCCGCCATGCGCGCGTCCTCCCGGAACGGGGCCGGCGCGTACATCAAGAGCTCCTGGTCGCGCACGACGACGGGGAAGCGCACGGAGGGCACGTCGTCTCCGGGGAGCGAGACCGCCTCGAGCGGCGCCCCGTAGTGGCGCGCGAACGCGTCGACGGTCGCCGCGAGCGCGGCGTCTCCCAGCAGCGCCTTCGCGTTGGACGCCGTGAGCGGGGTCGGCTGCGGCGGCTCGCTGCGGACCGCGTGGCGGAGGGTCGCGAGCGCCTCGTCCATCGCCTCGCGCGCGTCGGCCAGCCGCGGGCGCGCGGACTCCGGGTGGGCACCCTCGAGCCGCCAGTCGACCGCCCCGTCGCGCTCGACCGAGCGGAGCACGAGGTCCTCCGCGCTCGCCGTCACCGCGAAGCCGTTGTCGTCCGAGGTGACGCGGGTGCCGGTGAGCGACAGGCCCAGCCGTGGGGCGAGCGTCGCTTCGAAGCGATCGAACGCCGCCTCGATCGCCTGGGTCCGCATGGCTCGCAGTCTATACTGCGGCCCGTGGGCTCTCACGCGGCACAGATCCGAGCGCGCGGCTACGCGGTGTTCGAGGGCCTCCTCGATCCGGGGGAGACCGCGACCCTGCGCCGCGAGGTCGAGGGCGTCATCGCGGAGATCGATCCGCCCGGCTTCTTCGCCCCGGACACCGTGCAGGTCGCCGACGGAGTGGCGGTGACCTCGACCGGGCTCGCGATCAGCCGCCTGTTGACCGCGCGCCCCGCGCTCCGGCCGCTGGTGCTCCGCGCCCCGGTCATCGAGGCGATGCGCGCCCTCCTCGGCCCGGACGCGCGGCTCGAGCTGCTCGGCGCGGTCGCGAGCGACGCGCGCCGCCCGTTCTTCAGCTGGCACACCCACATCGACGGAGAGGAGGAGGGCGAGCGGGTCAAGCGCGGCGTCTGGCCGCCCGTCGAGGGCATCTCGCGCGTGCTGACCCTGCTCTATCTCGACGACCTCGACGACGAGAGCGGGCCCCTCTACGTCTATCCGCGCCGCGAAGGCGACCCGACCCCACCCCCGCACCCGCTCGATGAGGAGGCGTGGCCGGACATGGTGGAGCTGCGCCCGAAGGCGGGCGACCTCGTCGCGCTCGAGCAGTGCACCTGGCACGCGGCGAAGTCGCTGCGCCGCCCGGGCCTGCGGCTCCTGGTGGGCGCCTACTTCGCCGCCGCGGACGCGCCCCGACCGAGCTGGCTGGACGAGGGTCTGGCCGCCGCGCCTTTGCTATGATGGGCGCCGTGACGCGGTCGCCGCGAGTTGCCCTGGTGTCCGTCGATCCGGTCTGGGAAGATCCGAGCGGCGACTTCACCCCGTTCACCTACTCGGTGCGCAAGCTCGAGGCGTCGCTGCGCGCGGACCCGAGCTTCGATGACGTCGAGGTGAAGGTCATCGACCTGCGCGAGCGCGACCCGGAGGCGTTCTTCGAGGCCATCGTCGACTTCCGGCCGACCCTCGTCGGCGCGTCGATCTATCTCTGGTCCATCGGACCCTTCCGGGACCTCGCGGCGCGCATCAAGCGCTGGGACCCGTCGGTGCAGGTCGTCGTCGGGGGCCCGCAGGCGCGTCCGTCGGTCTTCGCGCTCGAGCCGTATCGCCCGCTCCAGCGCACGGTCGACGCCGCGGTGACGGGCGAAGGAGAGGGCGTCTTCCGCGACATCGTGCGCGCCCATCAGCGGGACGGCTGGACCTCGATGCCCGGGCTGCTCGTGCCGCACGCGCTCGGGTGGCGGAGCACTGGGCCGCTCGAGCGCGTGGACATCGAGGCCTTCCCCACGCCGTACCAGCTCGACATCGCGCCCCACGGGTTCACGGGCTACCTCGAGACCTATCGGGGCTGCCCCATTCACTGCAACTTCTGCCAGTGGGGCGAGCAGCGCGCGGACCGCGTGCACTCGGCCGAGTACCTCGCGCGTCACCTCGAGGGGCTCCGGCGCGCGGAGGTGCCGAACATCTTCTGCCTCGACGCGGCCTTCAACCTGAGCCCGCGCGCGTTCCGCAACCTCGCCGAGGCGGAGCGGCAGACGGGCGTGCTGGCCGACAGCCTCGTGCACGGCCACCTCTACCCGACCTTCCTGCGTGACGAGCACGTGGAGCTGCTGACCTCGTTCGGGCGCTGCCAGGTGGCGATCGGCGTGCAGAGCTTCGACGCGGAGGTCCTGCACGGGCTGGGGCGGCCCTTCGACCTCGAGCGCTTCGAGCACGTCTGCGACGTGGTGCGCGAGCACTGGCCGATCGAGCTCGAGCTGATGCTGGGGCTGCCGGGCGACAACCCCGCGTCCTTCCGGCGCACCTTCGAGAAGGCGGTCGAGATCGCCGACTCCGTGCGGGTCTTCTGGACCCTGGTGCTGCCCGACGCGCTGCTCGACCGGGCCGATCCGAAGCACGCGATCGAGTTCGATCCGGAGACCTGGCTCATCCGCTCGTGCAAGGGCTGGGCGCCCGAGGATCTCCGCCGCGAGCTCGACCACGTCAAGCAAGTGTCGTTGCAGCACGAGAACGCCGTGGTCGCTGATCACTGGGCCGGCTTCCAGGTGCGGCGCCGCGCGGAGCAGCGCCCGGGCCCGCGGAGCATCGACGACGACGCGGACCGCCGCGTCATCGCGGTCGACCCGGAGCTGGTCGAGGAGCTGCGCGCGCGCGTCGGCGCGGTCGGCGGCTGGCGTCTGCGCACCATCCGCAATCGACACGACGGGCTCTTCTTCGACCTCGACTCGCCTGACGGGCGCGTGACCCTCGAGGTGGTGAAGGCGGCCGAGGGCCAGCCCCGCTTCGAGGCGCGCGACGGGCTCGCCTACTCACACCGCGGCGAGGTCAGCCGGCTCGAGGTCGAGCGGCTGCGGCGCGTGATCGCCGCCGTGCACCCCGACGCGCTGCCGCTCGTGCAAGAGAGCGCCTGAAGCCGTGACGCTCCGAAGAACCCAGCCCGGCGATCGCTACTTCGACTACTGCCTTCAGCCCTACCGGCCGCGCCGCCCTCCCGAGGGCAAGCTCCGCGCGGACAACCTGCTCTTCCGCAGCCTGGAGCTCGCCGGTCTGCGCGCGGAGGCGCAGCCCGTGCTCGACGCGCTCGTGGAGGGGCTCGGGCGTGACATGGTGGTCTGGGGCGCGAAGCACGACGGCGAGCGGCTCTTCTGGGAGCTCTACGTCTACGACCCGCAGAAAGAGGACCCGCGCGCGACGGTGACCGGGCTGACGGAGATCCTCGCGCCGCACCTGCGGATCGTGCCCGAGGTGCGCGAGACCGTGCCCTACATGATGGTCAGCTTCGATCTCGACGCGGAGATCCTCGCGCGCGGCGAGGTGCCCGAGCTGAACCTCTACCTGACCGGCACGGACGCGCACGAGGGCCGCAGCTACGTCGTGCGCGAGGACCGGCGCGAGCTGGCCAACACCTACCGGTTCCTGCGGCCCAAGCCCGAGATCGACACCGTGCTCGGCCTCTTGAAGAGCAGCCTCTTCCTCGACTACACCGACCCGCGCGTGCTGGCCGACGTGATGCCGCCCGAGCTGTTCGCGTGCAAACGTGTCTGCGTGGCGAAGAAGCGGCTCCGGGACGGCGTGTACTACTCGGGCGTGGACGTGGACGCGCTGCTCTGGTTCCTCGAGCGCCGCGGCTGGCCGGCCGCGCTGATCGAGTTCACGCGGACGCACGCGGCGGAGCTCGACCACCTGTACTTCGACGTGGGGCTGGACTTCGAGCCGGACCTCTCGCCCAACTCGGACGGCGTGCGCGCGACGAAGACGAGCTTCTACGGGACGCTCTAGCCAGTGCAGAGCTACAAAGGCAGATTCGAGCCGACGCGCTTCGAGGACCTGACGGTCACGGTGGACTTCCACTGCCACTCGGCGTGCCGCTTCTGCATCGTGCAGGAGGGCATGAACCTCTACCGCGGCGTGCCCTTCGAGCGCTTCCAGCAAGCGGTCGACGAGAACGGGCAGGCCCCGCGCTACCACCGCGTCACGTTCACCGGCGGCGAGGTCACGCTCGAGAAGCGGCTCTTCGACTACCTCGACTACGCGCGCGAGCGCGGCGGCTTCTCGCACATCCGGCTGCAGACCAATGGCCGCCGCCTCGAGGACCGCGCGTTCGCGGAGCGCCTGGTCGAGGCGGGCGTGGACGAGTTCTTCGTCTCCCTGCACGGCCCGGACGCGGCGACCCAGGACTACATCTCGCAGCGCGAGGGCTCCTTCGACGAGGCGTGGCGGGGGCTGATGAACCTGCGCGATCTCGGCGTGACGGTCATGACCAACACCGTCCTGACCACGCTCAACGTCGACCACCTCGCGCGCATCGTCGACACCGTGGCCGAGCTCGCCCCGGCCCGCATGGAGTGGTGGAACTACCTCCCGATGGAGGACAAGACCGACGAGCGCGGCCTCATCGTGCCCATGGAGCGGCTCGCGCCCGCGCTGGTCGAGGCGCTCGATCGCGCGAAGGCCCACGCGATCCCCTGCGCGGTGAAGTACGTGCCGCGCTGCCTGCTCGGCGAGCACGGCGACGTCATCGACAACACCCAGCCCGACGTCGTCATCGTCGAGGAGTTCTACGACCTCTACCCGAAGTTCGCGTGCCTCTGGGAGGCCAAGTGCGAGCACAGCGAGGCCTGCCTCGGGCTCACCCACGAGTACGTGCACAAGTACGGCTGGGAGGCCGACCGGCTCGTTCCCACCGCGCGCAGCACCCCGTGGGAGGAGCCCGAAGACGGCCTCGCCTTCGGCAGTGACGACCCTCGCGGCGCGGCCCGCGACGCGGCGCCGAGCGGCGATCACCCCGCCTGGCGCGCCCTCGTCGAAGGCGTCGCGGAGCCCCTCGGCGCGCGCCTCGAGGGGCTGCTCCTCGACCGGCGCCGCTGCACCTACCGCTTCGTCGTCGGCGAGGCCAGCGTGGACGTCGTCTTGACCAAGCGCAGCGACGAGCGGCCCGCGTTGGCCCGCACCCGCTCGTTCAACGTCTCCTACCGCAACCTCCGCCTGCCCGAAGGCGCCGAGCGAGAGCGCGCCGTGCTCGTGCGCGTCGTCGAGGCGGCCACCCGCGCCGTCGCCACCCGAGACGGCGGCGCCATGCTGCTCGACGAGCGCAAGGGCCTCATCGGCCCCGAGTCCCTGCGCCGTCCCCGAAAGCGTTCATGAGCGACGCGGTCGGCGCGCGAGCACGGACGCGAGCAGCGCGTCGTCGGTCTCGAGCGCGTCCAGGCTCGGGTCGTGTCCTTCCGTCGGGGCCGCGTGCTCGGACGCGAAGTAGGCGCCGATGAAGCGGCGGCGGCCCGGGCGCAGGCGCGGGATCACGCAGTGCCACACGCTCTCCTCGAGCAGGAGCACCGTGCCGGCGCGGAGCGAGAGCTCGACCTGACCCGGCCACTCGGGCTGATGGATGGACGCGGGCGGATCGACGGGGTCCCCCACTGCGCGGGGCAGCACGCGCCACGGGCCGGTCTCGGGGCCCATGTCCTCCAGGAAGAGGAAGTGCACCACGCGGCGGATCGCGTCCTGTCGCGGTCGCTTGCCCGCGCGGCGCCAGCGCTCGTCGTCGATGCCGCCGAGGTGCGACTCCCACTCCGTGAACCCGCGGCCCTCGTCCGAGAGCACCGCGCCGACCAGCTCGAGGTGCATCGCGTCGCCGAGCACCTCGCGGAGCGCGTCGACGGCGGCGTCGGTGAAGAGCCGCGGGCCGAGCTCGGGCGCGAGGCCGAGCAGCGAGTAGAAGGCGAGGCCCGGCCCCGCGATCTCCACGCCATCGGCCAGCCAGACGGGCTCCTTCGCGTGCAGCGGCGGCGCGCCGAAGCGGGCGTGCAGCGCGTCGAGGGTGTCGCGCAGCTCCACGAGCGCGGCCTCGTCGTAGAGCCCCTCGAGGATCTGCCAGCCCTGCGTCCGGAGCGACACTCAGCGAGGCTCCCGGAACGAAGGCGAGGCGACGTGCTTCGGCGCGTTGGCGCGGGCGAAGGGCAGCCCCGCCGCCGCGAGCCGATCGATCACCTCGGCGCTCAGCGCGCTTGCCGCGTCCGCCACGTCCGGGAGCGAGGCGTCCGGGAGCGAGCCGCCCTCGCGCACGATGCGGACGAAGGACTCGAGCATGCGCGCGTCGGCCGCGTCGAGGGTCGCCGTCGCGTCTCCTCGATCCGCCGCCAGGTCGAGCCGCGGCGCGCCTCCATCCAGCTCCAGCGTCACGTCGATTCGGCGCTGCTCGCATCGCAACTGGAGCTGCACCCGCTCGGGGCGCGACGCGCCGACGAAGCGCGCATCCTCGAGCGCCGCGCCGGGGTGTCGCCACAGGACCAGCGCGAGCACGTCCTCGAGGAGCGGGGCGAGCCCGCGCCGAGACCAGGCGGCCGGCGCCCGCGGCCCCACGCGATGCACCACCCGGAGCAGCGGGCCCTCCATGTCGTCGAGGCCGTAGCCGAGCAGGAGCGGGTGGGCCGGCGCGAGGGTCGGCACGCCGCGATCCCGCGCGAGCGCCGCCAGCGGTGCGCTCCGCCCCGCCACCACCACCGCGTCGGGGCGGATGGCGTCGAGCGCCTCGGTCGGGTCGGTCCAGCGCGGGCAGTCTCCGAACGCCGGGTCCACCACCTCCTCCGCGTGCGGGCCCACGACGGCGTCGAGGGAGGCGCCCTCGACCTGGCGCAGCGCCGCGGCCAGCTCCGCCGCGCGTCGCCCGTCACCGAACAGGGCGACGCGGACCGGGCGCGTGCCGCGGGCGATGGGCCGCGTGGGCAGCGCCCGAATCCCCGTGTCCGCCGCTGCGCCCCGCGCCTCGGCCTCGCGGTCTCGGAGGAACGACGGCAGCGCCTCGAAGTCGCTCGGCGGCAGCCCCCAGGGCTCGCGCTTGATCGCGCGGATCGCGGCCAGCTCGTCTTCTCCGAACGGCGCGCCCTCGATCGGCGTCAGCTCGTCGGTCCCGTGGCGCTCCGCGTACGGCCTCCACACCCCCGTGCAGACCCGCGTGTAGCGACACCGATCGCAGCCCGACGCGCGCGTCTTCTGGGGCGTGTCCTCCGCGATCCCCGCCGCCGCGTGCTCGAAGATGTCCGACCACGCGCGGAAGGCCCCGAGCCGGCACGGCGGGATCCCCTGGCGCGCGCCGATCCACGCGGGCTGATCCAGCGCGAGCGCCTCGCTCATCGCCGCCTCCAGGTGCGGCTGGAGCGCGCTCATGCGGGGCATCATCGCGAGATCCTCGAGCGCCTTGTACTGCGGGGTCACGAACGCGAACGAGATGGCCACCCGGCCCTCGAAGCGCCCCCGCACGAAGCGCACGAACGACGACAAGAAGCGCATGTTCTCGGTCGTGATCACGTGATTGACCGTGGTCTTGACGCCCGCGTCCGCGAGCAGTCCCGTGGCCTTCACGGTGCGATCGAAGTCGCCCTCCTTGCGCGTCAGGTGCCGGCTCAGCCGCTCGTCGTGCGCGTGCAGGGAGACGAAGGCGTGCGTCAGACCGGCGTCCGCCAGCGCGCGCACCTTCGCCTCCCGGTCGAGCAGCGTGCCGTTCGTGACCAGCTCCACCTCCGCGATCCCGAGCCGCCGCGCCTCCGCCACGTACCGCGGCAAGCCCTTGGCCAGCGTGGGCTCGCCCCCGCCGAACGCGAGCCGCGAGACGCCGCGCTCGGCCGCGCGCACGATCTGCTTCAGCATCGCGTCGTCCGACGTCCACACGTTCGCCGACGTCTCGTTCGCGCTGCAGAACACGCAGTCCTGGTTGCAATTCACCGTCGGACGCAGGACGAGCAGCCCGGTCCGCTTCGCCGCCTCCCGCCGCTCCTCTGTCCACTCCTCATGCGGGGTGCTGCGCTGGTGGTAGAGCGCGCTCGGCCGCTCCGGAAACGGCCTCAGCCCCACCTCGCCGTGCGCCTCCACCTGCCTGCGCGGGACGCCCGGACACTGCGCGGCGCAGGCGCAGCCCGCGCACACGGCGGGCCGCACGCACCCGAAGGCCGGCTCGCGCTCGCGCTTGGGGTCGAAGCGGAAGACCTCGCCGCGCTCGGGCAGCGCGCAGAAGGGCACCCCCGCGTCGCGGTTCAGCGCCGCCTCGATCCCGGCCTCGGCGCACCAGGCGAGGGCCTCGTCGAGGAGCGGGCCGCTCTCGGTCCAGGGAGGGGTGACCAGCTGCGCGTGCACCTCACCGCGCGGAGCCACGAAGCGCGCCGCGGCCACCCGATCGCAGGAAGCCCGGGCGCGCTGCACCACGGAGAGCGGGTGCGAGAGCCTCCGCGCGAGCACCGGCACCTCGATCTCCACCCGCAGACCCGCCGAAGCGAAGCGCTCGAGCGCCTCGAGGCTCTGTTCGAGCTGCCCCGGCGAGCCGACGATCCGGTCGTGCACCGCGGCCACGTGCGAGAAGAGCGGCACCCTCACCCCGCTCGCGCCCGCGTCGACGAGGTCCTCCGCCCGCCAGTTCCCGTGCGTGTGCACCACGCGCTCGGACCAGCTCGCCTCCGCCGACGCGACGAGCATCGCGCGCGCCCACGCCGCGTCGCCCCGCAGCGTCAGCCGCCCCCCTCCGTGCCGGGCCGCCGCCGCCGCGTCCGCCGACGCCGCCTGTCCCGTCGCGCGGCAGAGCACGCACGCCCGGTCGCACCCCGACGGCGCGTGCAGCGTCACATCCCGTCCGCGCGACCTCACCCCGCGATTCTAGCCCAGCAGGCAGCCGAAGAACGCGAGCGTTCTTCGCCCTGCCTGCCCCTTGCCCTTGCCCCTGCCCTTGCCCGCGAACCAGCGGTCGCTCGAGAAGAACGGGCTCGGGGGCTTCTCCGCGCGCGCGGCGACCCCGCGCCTGCTTCTTCGGCCGCGCCTCAGGTCGTCAACTGGATCTCCTTCGGGATCCGACCGAAGAACCGGAAGAGGCCCTTCGCGCAGCGATGAAAGCCGTCGGGTGCGCAGTACATCATCGGACAGCCGACCGAGATCACACGGAGGCCGGCGCGCCTGGCCGTCTCGAGCGCCTCGTCGTCGAACGATACCGGGCCCATTCCCTGGTGGAACCAGATCCACTCGGCCCCGGCTGCCGCCGCGTCCTCCGCGACCTGCCGCGCCTGCGCCGCCGAGGTGACGACGACCACACCCTCGACCCCGCCGGGTACGGCGTCCACCGAGGGGAAGGAGGGCTCGCCGTCGATGGTCTCGCCGCTCGGATTGATCGCGAAGACCTCGTGCCCGGTCTCGCGCAGGCGTCGAGCGATGGCGTTCGCGGGCGACTGAGCCTTGCGCGACACGCCAGCCACCGCGATCCGCCGCAGGGCGAGGAACGCGCGCGCGGCCTCTTGCATCTCCATCGGTGCCTCCGTTTGCTGCGCGACATCTACGCACCGAGTGAGCCGCGCAACCCGAGCCCGTGTCTCAGTGGCCGGGGTCGAAGGCGCCGATCGCGTCTCGCAGGCGCTCGCCCGCTTCGGGCTCGCGCTCGCTCGGTACGGACGCCTCGACGAGGTAGGCGACGCCGGGCGACAGGAAGAGGCCGAGGAAGAAGCGCCGCTCCTCGCTCCCCTCGCGCGTGACGACCTCCACCAGGAGGCCCGACGCGAGCTGCGTGCGCGACAGCTCGGCCACGTCGGTGTAGCGGCCGCGGAGGTCCCCGATGGCGAGCTCCGCGCGGTCCTCGAGGCGCTCCGTCCGGGACGAGATCCCCATCTGCGGCTTCACCGCGATGAAGGCGTCCAGCGCCGCGTGATGCGCGGCGACCTCTGCGCCCATCACGACCTCGGGGCCGGGGTCGACCTCGGTCCACCCCTCGCCCGGGAGCGCGAGGCGGTAGGGCAGGCGCTCCCCCTCGAGCGCGCTCGTCGAGAGCTGCATCGCGCTGAGGCCGGGGAGAAGGGACGGGAGGGCCACGGCGCCGAGCGCATAGACGGCGAAGACGGCCGCGCCAGCGATGAGCCGTCGCTGGGACGGGCGCCCGACGAGCACGAGCAGCAGCCCCGCGGCGCCCGCGATCTGCAGCGCGGTGAGCGCATACACCACCGGCCGCGGGAGGTCGTACGTGGACAGCTCGAGCAGCGAGAGCCCCGTGCCGAGCACGGTCCGCACGAGCCCGAGGGCGATGGCGTAGTCCCAGCCGACGAAGAGGGCGAACGCCAGCCCCGCGTCGATGGTCATGCCCACCAGCTCCGTGCCGCCGAGCTCCCCGCCCGTGGCCAACCAGTAGAGCCCGAACAGCGCCTCCACCGAGAAGAAGAGCGCTGCGACCCGATGGGCCGTGGTGGCGCGCGGAGGGCGCGCGACCTCCGGGTCGTCGACCGCGGCCGCTGTGTCGTCCACGACCGCTGTGTCGTCCACGACCGCTGTGTCGCCTTCTTGCACGGCACCATACCTAGCACGGTTCGCTGACCCGAGGCAGGTCACGGGGCGTCGTCGACGGCGTCGGCCGCGGCGGCCTCTCCGCCCGCTTCGTTGCAATTGACGACGACGGAGCGCGCGGGCTCGTCGGAGGGGAAGATCTCCCGAAGGAGCGAGCCGCAGCCGCCGAGCGTGAGGGCCGCGAGGAGGACCAGAGGGAGCCAGTGTTTCATGCGAGACGGACGTCGAGCGCGCCCGCCGACTGACGGGATCTCACTCCCCGACGAGCGCTGGCTCACAGTACGCGACGTTGCCCGCTGCGCGTCCCGAGCAGACCTCTCCAGCCGGGCAGTTGGAGTCGTTCCCGCCGCAGGGGTCCTTGCACGTGGCGCCCAGGAAGGGCTCCATGACGCACATGCCCGACGCGCACTGGCCGTCGCTCTGGCAGCGCTCCCCCACGGGGAGGTCTCTCGGCCCGCACGCGGCCAGCAGGAACACACGAGTGAGGAGGCTCCCGAAGCGCATGCGCGAATGGTACGGGCGCCGAGCCCGCCCTTCCCCTCCGGAGGTGGCGGGGCTACCTTCGCCCGTGATGACCATTCGCAAGACCAGCCCCCACGAGCGCGTCGACATGATGCTGGCGCAGGCCGAGCGATTCATCGTCAACGATCTGCCCGGTGAAGCGATCGCGCGCGCCAAGCAGGCGATCGCCTACTGCGACGAAGAGGGCAAGCGCGCCGGAGGCGTCGGCCCTCAGCTCACGCAGCGGAAGCTCCTCGCGGAGTCGATCTTGATGCGGCTCGGTCACTCCGTGCGGAACCGCCAGGGCGACCTGAACGTGGACGCGGAGGACGCGCTCCATTTCGAGGCCTGGGCCGCGGACTGAGCTGTGAGGCGCGCCGCGCTCGCTCTGCTGCTCGCGCTGGCCGCGCCCTCCGCCGCCGAGGCCCAGGGCGCGCCCGAGGAGCCCGCGGCGCCAGCGACGCCCGTCGCCCAGCCGCCGCCCCCGACGGGGCCGCTCGCCATGCGCACGGGATACACGCCCGACCCGGTGCGCGTGCAGGGGAGGACGGTGGGGAGCCGCCCGCTGAGGGAGCTCGCCCCGAGCTGCCCCGGCCACGTGGGCGACGCGCCGAGCCATGTCCTGAACCTCGAGTCCAACTTCCCCTTCCTCCGCGTGTTCGCCATCGCGCCCCGAGACGTCACGCTCGCCGTTCGCGCTCCGGACGGGCGGTGGCGCTGCGGCGGCCGGAGGGTCGGCGAGGCGCCCCGCGAGCAGGGGGTCTTCGGCGCCGGGGAGTGGCAGGTCTGGGTCGGCAGCACCGAGCCCGGGGTCGACATCCCCTACGAGCTGGTCGTCACGGAGTTTCGCAGTGTCACTCCTGCTACGGGTCAGGGCGACACGAGCTCCCCGGTCGGTGGGGGGCGCGAGATCGGGCTCGAGGTCGAAGCCGAAGAGGGGCGGTATCGCGATCGACGCCTTCGTCGCGGCTTCCTCCCCGACCCGCGCGAGGACGGCGGTCGCGGCGGCGGCGAGATCGACGTGCGCAGCTTGGGCGGCCGATGCGAGGGCTACGTCGGCGCGGTCCCCAGCCACGTGCTGACCCTGCGCTCCCCCTTCGACTACTTCCGCGTCCAGCTCGGCGACGCGTCGGGCGAAGCGACCCTCATCGTGCGCACCCCGGGCGGTCGCTACCTCTGCGCCGCCCCGTCCGAGGTGAACCCGCACGTCGACCAGGACGCCTGGCCGGAGGGACGCTACGTCATCTGGGTCGGCAGCCGCGAGCCGGAGGCGACGCCGGAGTACCGCATCTGCTACACCGAGGTGCGCCCCGCGGAGGGCTCGGTCGCGTGCGGCAGCGATCGCATGGGGCGGGACACTGGCACGCGCCAGCGCCGAGACCCGGAGCGCGCCCCGCCCCCGGACGAGCCCGTCGGCGACGAGTGACGCCCCTCGAGCCGCCGTATCGATCGGGGCCAACGCACGGTAAGATGACCCATGCGTTTCGCGTGGCTGCTCGCCTTCGGGCTCGCCTGCGTCTCGGCCGTCCCCCCGGCCGCGGCCTGTTCTTGCTCTCGCCCCTCCATCCGGTCGGCGCTCGAGGACGCGGTCCTCGTTGCCGACATGCGTGTGCTCGAGGTGCGCCCTCTCGACGACGCCCTGATGTCCGGGCAATACCTCCTCTACCGCGTCGAGCGTATCTACAAGGCGCCGCCGACGATCGCGGAGGGCGACGTGGTCTGGGTCTATCACCAGACCTGCAACAGCATGGGATACGAGCCCTCGGAGGTAGGCGGCCGTCTCATCTGGTTCATGTGGATGCGCCGCGGCCAGCTCGTCCACCACTACTGCTCCACCTCCCTCCAGTCCTCGGCGCCGACCCCACACGTGCTCCTCGAGTCCCGGTCGCGCTGGCTCGCGAGGCGCCGATGAGGGGTTTTCGATCGTGGACGCTGGCTGCCGCGCTCGCGCTCACGTCCTCGTGCGTCGACGGGGCGTTGCCCCCCGTCGTCCCTGCCTCGGGCGACGCCTGGACCGTGACGGCGCTCGACGACGCGCTCGCCAGGGTCGGGGACAGCTGCCACGTCCGGTCGGTGACGATCGAGGGGGACACGCGGCGCGTTCGCGAGCGGTGGGAGCGGCCGGGCTGGTCCCTGACGCTCGCGCACGTCGACCAGACGACCGTCCAGGTCCGCGCGCTCGTCACTCGAGGCCCAGCGCGCCTCGAGGCGTTCGCTTCGATGCCCGCCGAACAGACGATCGAACCCGCTTCGCTCCTCGCTTCGCTCGCGCATCCCCGAGGGGCGCCGCTTCCGGACTCGAGCACCCTCGCGCGCATCTATCGGGATGAGCGCGCCGGTGAGACCACGACGCTCGAGGAGTTCGGTGCGCCGCTGTTCCAAGCGCGACACCTGACCCGCGAGCGTGAGGGTGGGGAGGTGAGCGAGAGTCGGGCGGCCGGCCGAGCCGGATGCGCTGTGGAGTCTCGCGCCTGGGTGGACGGGCGCGAGCGTCATCTCGAGACCCGCTCTCGACGCGAGGACGGTGAGGTGATCAGCCGGTCGGTCGAGGAGCGCGACGCGAACGGGCGGGTGGTCCGGGTGCGCCGCTCGTGGCTCGGGCGCGGACGCACCCACGAAGCGACGACGACCTCTACGTACGACCGAGACGGGAGATTGACGAGCGTCGACGGAGTGACCTTCGAGTACGCCCGTGAGGGAGACACGATGACTCGCTGCACACCTGTGCGTTGCGTCCGGGAGGACACTCGGGGGCGGCTGCTCGCGGTGACCGACCGTCGGTCCTCGATGAGCGTCACGCGGGACGAGGAGGGGCGCGTGGTCGAGGTGCGCCGCGAGTGGCGCGGCCGAACGACGACCACGTCGGTCACCTACGACGCCGAGGGGCGTCGGGTGCGCATCGCGACGGCCGGTCGTTCCGAGACCACCGGCAGCTGGGACCACGGCCGCCTGGTCCGCGCGACCACGCAGCTCCTCGAGGCCGAGGAGACCATCGGCACCGTGAGTCTCGAGCGCACTTACGACGAGCACGGGCGCCTCACCGGCTCGGTCCTCGTGACCCGTCAGGTCGATGCCCCGGAGCTTCGCTCCGAGATGCAGATCACCTACGAGCAGTGCCCCCCGGACACGCGGGTGGTGCTGGACCCCGGTCACATCTCGTCGCTCGAGTCGCGGTTCGAGCCGCTGGACTGAGCACGCCTGCTTAAACGCCACGAGGCCGCGGGGCTCTCGCCGCCGCAGCCTCGGCTCTCGCAGCCCGGACGTTACTTGGTCCGGTAGACGATCATGCCGTGGTTGAGATCGTAGGGAGAGAGCGCCACGGTCACTCGGTCTCCCAGAATCACGCGGATGCGGTACTTGCGCATGCGTCCGCAGAGCTTCGCGCGGACCGTCGGGCCCGCGTCGGTCTCTACCTCGAACTGGCCTCCGGCGAACACGTTCGTCACGGTGCCTTCGAGCTTGACGTGATCGCTGCGCTCGTCGTCACCGTCGAAATCGCGATTTCCGCCTCCGCCTTTTCTACGGCCGCCGCCGCCTCGACGACCGCCGCCGCCCCTTCTTCTTGCCACTGAGCCTCCTGGGATTGAGCTTGCTGCTCGGGTTTCGTACCGCCCGGCGTCGACTGCGACCGGTCGCGGCTTAGTGCGCCGTGGGGCCGGAAGTGGCCAGCGCGGCACGTGACGCGACGCACGCGGGGCCCCCCAGAGGGGCGGGCCGGTGATCGGGTCCTCCGCGATATAGAGGGAGCGGCTCCCGATCGCAACCGAACCCTGCTCACACCCGATCCGGGGACGTACCACCGGGGGCGGCCGGGACGCGCTATCGTGGTCTCGCGATGTATCTGTCTGGCGTCACCGACGCCGCGACCGGTGGGTTCGCGGGGCTCGAGATGGTGCTCGCCTCCGACCGCGTGACCGGGCTGGCGCTCGAGCACGACGGCGCCTGGCGGACACGGCTGAGCCGGTCCGGCCAGCCGCTCCTCTGGGGAAGAGCCGAGACCGACCGCAGCGGGATCTGGTTGGTGCGACGTGAGCTCGACGGGCCCCTCGCCATCGTGTCGCCCATCACCGCGCGCGAGGCGCGAAAGACGACGCGCACCGAGGACTGGATGAAGTGGATGGCGCGCGCGCTCGACGTCAGCGCGGCGTCCCCGCTGCGCCGCGGCACCTGGCAGCTGACGGAGCTCTGTCGTCGCGACGACACGCCGGCCGACGTCCGCTGGCCGCGAGACCCGGGCGGTCTGCCATGCGTCGCCTACGGCCTTTTGACGGCGCTGTCACGACCCCGTGTTCACTTCGAGAGCTGGGGCATCAACGGCTCGGGCGAGGTCCATCCGCTCCGCGCCCCGTCACCGCCGGACGCGGCGCGCGTGAAGTCGTGGCGCAAGCACGCCCGCGAGGGGACCCTGCCGCCCATCCTGCTCTGGTGGGTCTGCGCCTTCGACCTGTACCTGATCCTCGACGGCCACGATCGGCTGCAGGCCGCGACGCTGGAGGGCGTCGATCCACGGGTCATCGCCCTGTGGGAGCCCACCGAGCGGCGCATCCACGGGGGGCCGGCGCCCTGGCAGCAGGCCGCGGTGCGTGACTACGCCCGGGCGTTCGAGAGGGAGCACGAGCTGTCTCCGACCACCCGCGTCCGGCTCAACGAGTCGCTCGTGTGGGCGAGCACGCCGAGCTGGAGGAGCTGCGCCACGCGGGCTCGGTTCCACCCGGGACTGACGCGAGAGTGGCTCGCCGAGGTGAGCGCCGAGACCGCCGACCGCCCCGACGTGCGCGCCGCCCTGTGCGGCTGATCAGACGCCCTGGCTGCGGAGGAAGGCGTCGGCCTGCTCGAGCGGGACGTGGTCGGCGATGTCCTTGCCGAGGTAGCTCTCCCGGACGACGCCGCGGCGGTCGATGAAGAAGTCAGCCGGGACCCGCGTGGCCGGGCCGTCGGGGAGCGCGAGCAGCCTGATCCCGCTCGTGAACGCGGCCTTCATGCCCTTGGCCATCACGTTGGCCGAGAGGGCCGCGGAGACCGAGGAACCGAGGCCGTAGAGGTCGTAGAGGGCCATCTCCGGATCGGCGATGAGCTCGAAGGGCGGCGACTGCTTGGCCACGAACTCACGCAGTCGCTCCGCGGGCGACTGAAACACCGCGAGGAGCTGGAAGTCGCGCTCGGCGAACTCCTCCCAGCGCTCGACCATCTCGTGCACCCGATAGTTGCAGAGGGGGCAAGACGCGAAGCGGAAGAACGCGAGCCACACGATCGTCCCGCGTCGCGCGGAGAGGCGAACCCGCTGATCTCGCAGACCGTCCGCCTCGAACTCGGGGGCGTGTGTACCGACTTCGATCATTCGGCGGTTCTAACGGATGCCGGTGGCTCGGGCGTAGTCCACGAAGGAGGGTGCCCGACCCGTCGTCCGTGCGGGGTGTCAGGGGCGCGAGAGCGCGGGGACGTCGTCGGTGACGAGGCCGTCGACGCCGAGCGCCTCGAGACGGCGCGCCTCGTCGGGGTCGTTGACGGTCCACGGGTTGACGAACAGGCCGGCGCGCTTCCAGCGGCGCATGCGACGTGGGTTGCAGAGCGCGTGGTGCGGGTGGAGCCCCTCGGGGCGCACCGCGGCGTGGAAGAGCGCGGCCCGGAGCAGCCCCGTGTTCTCGCGGTCGAAGAGGAAGGCGCGGCGCACGCCGACGCCGCCGAGCGAGCCGAGCACGATGGGGTCGAAGCTCGACAGCAGGATCGCGTCGCGCTCGCGCTCGCTCCTGCGTCCCAGGAGGCCGGCGACGGCACGCGCGGTGGCGCGGCGGCTCGGCACGTCGCCCTTCACCTCCACGTTGAGCGCGAGCCCCGCCCCGACCACGAGGTCGATCGCGTCGTCGAGGAGCGGAGGGCGCGCGCCGCCGCCCAGGTCGAGCTCCCGCAGCGCCGCCCACGGCATGTGCGCCACCCACGCCGCGCGCCCGGCCACGCGGCCGAAGTGCGGGTCGTGCGCCACGACGACCTCACCCGAGCCGCAGGTCCGGACGTCCAGCTCCACCCCGTCGGCGCCCTGGGCGATGGCCGCCTCGAAGGCCTCGAGCGTGTTCTCGGGATGCGTCTGATGGGCGCCGCGGTGTGCGTAAAGAAGCATGTGCATAGCGTCCCCAAAAGAAGAAGCGCCGGCCCCCTCGCGGGAACCGGCGCTCGTGGGCTGAGCCGATCGGGCTTCAGCGGGTGGTGACGTGGAGGCGCCAGCCGTCGAGGGTGCCGGTGTCGCCGCTCGCGCCGTCGACCACGGTGAGCCGCCAGGTGCCGGCCGCGTCCTCGCCGATGAACTGCGGGACGTCGAAGGTGCGGTGCACGCCGTCGGAGGAGCTCGACTCGGTCAGGAGCACGAACTCGCTGCCGCCCTCGCGCCCGAAGCGCACGGTCAGCTCGTAGGGGAAGGTGTGGGTGATGTCGACCTCGACGCTCATCGCCGTGATCACGCCGCCCTCGCTCACCGACGCGTCGCTCGTGACCGAGCCGTCGTCGGGGATGGACAGGGGCGCCTCGCCCTCGACCGGCTCACGCGGCATCGGGGTGCCGCCGCAGTCGGTGGTGCAGCGGGTCAGCTCCATGCTCCAGCCGTTGAGCGTGCCGGTGTCGGAGCCCGCGTGGTCGCTGACCGCGAGGGTGTAGGTGCCGGCCGCGTCGGTGCCGTTGAACTCGGTCACGTCGAAGGTGCGGACGAGGTCGTCGGCGCTGCCGCCGCTGCGCTCCTGGAGGGTGGCCTCGACGCCGTCGCCCCGGACGAGCCGGACGGTGAGGTCACCGACGTAGCTGTGCGAGATGTCGACGCTGACCGCGAGCGAGCTGATGGTGCCGCCCTCGGCGACCTCGATGACGCTGCCGATGCCGCTCGGATCGTTGTCCGGGATGGGCATCGCGGTGTCGTTGCGGAGCTCGCCGGCCGGGTCCATGCAGGCGCGCTCGCTGGCGCAGGCCGCGTCGGCGCAGTCGGTGCTGCCGTTGCGGTCGTTGTCGACGCCGTCGTTGCAGACCTCGGGGACCATCACGTCCGGCAGGCCGGAGACGTAGGCGGTGAGGTGCTCCTGGACGTAGCGGTAGCTGATCCAGCCGTAGCCCGCGCCGTGCGGGTTGGCGGTGCCGAAGCGGCCGGTGCCCCAGGAGTTCTTGAAGAGGAAGAAGCCGGTCTCCATCTCACCGGTCTCGTTGCCCTCACCGTCGACGCGCGGGACCGACAGCTCGTCATCCCAGCCGACGAGCAGGAAGCCGTGGCCGGCGCGGCGGTCGCCGCTCGAGTCCTCGATGTCCGCGTCGTTCGGCGCGAGCACGTAGCCGTTGCGCGAGTACTCGCTGTTGGTCTTCAGGTTGCTGCGGCCGTGGTTCCACGACTGGTAGAAGAAGTCGCCGCTGACGACCACCGGGGTGCGCGTCGAGACCATGTGGCCCTTGAGCGAGCGCGCGCTGGGGTTGATCCAGCGACCCGCCGGGAGGTGGAAGCGCTGCGCCATGAGCGCGGACTCGGGCGGCTGCCCGTTCGTGTAGCAGTAGGTCGGGCGGTCGTCCCCGGTGCACATGGGGTCGTTCGAGGTGCCCCACTCGGAGCTCTCGTACGGCCAGACCGACTCCTCGACGACGCCGAAGCGGTTGATCGCGCGGAGGTTGTAGCTCGGGTTGCTGCCGGAGCTGTTCGGGAACGAGCCGAGCTCGATCTTCGCCGACCACTGGAGGAACTGCTCCGAGAAGTCGGGGTTCTCGATGGTGCCCTCGGCCAGGTAGAGGCTCTCCATCAGCGCGGCGGTCGCGAAGATGGTGCAGGTGCCGCGGCTGCCCTGGGAGCGGACCGGGGTCTGGATCTCCATGAGGTCGAAGGTCGAGGGCAGGACCTCGTCGGCCTTGCCGTCCACCGGACAGCTCATGCAGCGGTCGTCGGGCGCGCCTTCATAGAGGGCGTCCACGTCCGAGAGGGGGAAGTCGTCGCCGCTCGGGTTCGACGGATCTTCGGTGGCGCAGCCGGTGCCGGTCAGCGCGAGGGCGAGGCTCAGGAAGAGCCAGCGAGAGGAGAGGGTGAAGCGCATGGCGCGATGCTAGCGCATTCGCCGTGCCACGCCGCGTTCGAAGCGATCATCACCGTACGCGGGGCTCGGGCTGGCAACTGGAGCCGCCGATGCGGGCGCGGTGGCCACTTCGCCAGCCACCTCTGCTTGCATGCGCCACCGTCACTCGCTGACGAAGCCGAGGCTGAGCACGCCGCCGTAGCTGGGGGTGCCGGCGAAGCTGCCGCGGAAGGCGCCGCCGACGACCAGGCCGTCGTGGGTGTGAATCTCGACCCCCGCCTCGATGCCGGCCTGCAGGAGGAGGGCGTCGGCGTGCTCGGTGCCCAGCCTCCCGAGGCGATCGTCGCGCACGTTGACGTCGAGGAAGGCCCCGCCGACCGAGGCGCGGGCGAGCACGTAGGGCACGACCGGGCCGAGCTCGACCTGCACGCCCATCGCGGCCTCGACCTGCACGATGAAGAGCCCGCGCGTCTGCACCTCGAGGCTCGAGCCGTCGACGCGGGTCCAGGCGCCGCCGGTGTCTCCGCCGCCGAGGATCAGGCGCAGCTCGGGCGCTCGCAGGATGCCCTCGGTCCGCAGGCCGAGCCCGATCATCACGCCGCCGACCGTGCTCGTGCCGAGGCCCTGCGCGGGGCCGAGCTGGGTGCCGGCGAGCGCGGTGATCTCGGGGTGCGACAGGTCGAAGTCCAGGCTCGACAGGTCCATGCCCTCGGCCCACGCGCCGAACGCCGACCAGCCCTGCAGGTCTTCGTCGCGCGGCTCCGGCGTCTCCACCGTGGCGGGCGTGACGTGCGACGGCGGCGGCACGTTCTCGTAGGGCACGTCCTCGTAGGGCACGTTCTCGTAGGGCACGTCCTCGTAGAAGACGGCCCGCGGCGCGGGGTCCTCCGCCGCGGTCTCTTCGAGCGGGACGACGACGACCACCGGCGGTGCCGCCTCGCCTGCGCCGACCTGGGCGTCCACCCGCGGCCCGGCCGGGCTCGGCTCCAGATCCGCCTCCAGGTCCATGTCCACGTCGACCCGGAGCGTCTGCGCGTGCGCGCGGGTCGAGAGCGGGAGACAGGCCAGGGCCAGCAAGAGCGTGGTCGGGATCGCGGTCGGTCGCATCGTCACCTCCGCAGCCCCAACGCGGGCGCGGCGGCGCGCTTACAGTCCCGGCCCGATTCAGCGGATCGGCGCGCCCGGCGACTTCGCGACGCTCGCGTACTCGGGGTGGCGCACGGTGACCACGGGCACGTGGGCGGTGCGGACCACGCGCTCCGCGACCGAGCCGACGAGCAGGCGCTTGAGCCCCGTGCGGCCGTGGGTGCCGAGCACGATCATATCGACCTCGGGGTCGTGCGACGCCTCGACGATGGCCTCGTAGGGGATCCCGCTCTGGAGGCGCGCCTCGATGTCCACCCCGCCTCGGTAGCGGTTGACGAGCTCACGCAGCTGATCGCCGAGCCGGGCGTGCCGCTGCTCCACGAGGCCGGCCTCCCCCGGGACGCCGAAGCTCGAGAAGTCGTCGACGTGCAGCACCCGCACCTTCGCGCCGTGGGTGCGGGCGAGGAAGAGCGCGTAGCGCAGCGCCTCCTCCGCGCCGAGCGAGAAGTCGACGGGGCACAGGATCGTCCTCAGCTCGGGGTCGGCCACACCATCGAGATACGCACCCGCTCCGCGCAGGCCAACCGAGCGGCTCAGGCGGGACGCAGGCCCGCGGCGAGCAGGTGCGCGCGGAGCTCGGATCCGTCGGCGTCGAGCGCCTGCCGCGTGCGGCGGTAGCCGTCCTCGAGGATGGCGCGGCGCGCGGCGAAGTTCATCGGGCTGTACATGAAGACCGTGGCGTCGTCGGGCGCGGGCTCGAGCAGGAGCAGCTCCGTGTCCGGGTGGTCCAGCTCGTACTGGCGAATGCCCTCGAGCAGGCGGGCCTCGCTGCGGAGGCGCCAGGCCTGGCTGTTCACCCAGATGAGGCCCTTGTCGCGCACGCGCCGCCCGGGGCCGTGTCCGGTGGGCACCCCGGGGCTGTCCTGGCTGGCCCGGACGGGGACCATCGGGTTGATGATCAGGACGACGGAGCAGCCCGCGTTGGCGGCCAGGTCGGCGTGCGCCACGTCGCCCATGCCGCCGTCGATGAAGTCGCGCCCGTCGACGCGCACGGGGGCGAAGAGCACCGGGATCGCGCTCGAGGCGCAGATGGCCCGGCTGATCGGCACGTTCGACAGCTCCCCGTCGCCGAAGACCGCGCGCTCGCCCCGGTCGAGGTCGTTGGCGACGAGGAAGAGGGTGCGCGGCAGCTCGTCGAAGTCCTGCGGGATCTGGCGGCGCGCCATGAACGCCTCCAGGAAGCGCTCGTAGGGGTCGAGGGTGAAGATGCCGGCCGGGAGCGAGTCCCAGAACCGGTCCAGCTCGTTCCACACGTCCAGCTCGAGGGGGCTCGAGGCGGCGCTGGAGACGAAGCGTCGCGCCGCGCCGACCACGCTGGAGGCGACGCGGCGCCACTCCTTGGCGTCGAGGCGCAGGAGGTGGTTGCGCTTGAGGTTGAAGAAGTCGTCGGCCGGGTCGAGGAGCGCGCGGTAGAGCCGGAGCGCGGAGTGGCCGCCCGCGAGCACCGCGGCGAGCGTCGCGCCGCTCGAGCTGCCGACGTAGACGTCGAAGTCCGCGGCGCTGAAGCCCTCGAAGGACTCCTCGAGCGCGGCGAGGCAGCCCACCTCGTACATGACGCCCGTGATGCCCCCGCCGCCGAGGCAGAGCCCCATCTTCGCGCGCTCGCCGGGCTCTCGTTCAATCACCGTCACCGCTGCTCAGCCGGGCGATCGCCATCACGCTCGCGGCGGCCACGATGGCGCCGCCGAGCGCCAGCGTCAGGGGCAGATGGTACACGTCTTCGCCGACCGTGTTGAAGCCCTCGATGCGCACCACGCTCACCGGCAGCAGCACGGGCACCGCGTTGAAGGCGCCGTGCATCGCGACGCACGGGAGGACCGAGTCGGTGCGCTGCCGCACGTACCCGAGCACGAGCCCGGCGACGAAGACCATCGCGATCAGGGCGGGCGCGCCGTGGATCACCGCGAAGAGCGCCGCGCTCAGGACCAGGCCCGCGCGATCGCCGTAGCGGCGCGAGAGCCCCGGCAGCATCAGCCCGCGGAAGAGCAGCTCCTCGCCGATGGCGGGCGCGGCCACGATGGTCAGCGGCACGAGCAGGGCGTCGCTCACCGAGTCGATGCGGACCGCGCGCTGCAACATCATCTGCTGCTCGACGCTCATCGCGGTCGCGCCGCCCACGTCGACGATGAGGTTCACCAGCTCCCGGAGCGGGAACTGGAGCGCGAGGCCGCCCATGATGGCGAAGAAGATCAGGGCGCGCGGGACCGGCGTGATGTCGAGCGCCTCGCGGTAGGTCAGCTCCTTGCCCCACGCGCCGGCGGTGCCCACCCCGGTCGCCACCAGGAGCCCGGTCAAGAGCGAGAGCTGCAGGACCACGGGCTCCACCCAGGTCGCGTCGAGCGCGGCGCCGAAGGGCACCCCGGAGAGCAGCGCTTGCAGGCCCGCGGACAGGCTGAGCGCGCCCATGGCGACGGCCACCACGACGAAGAGCAGCCCGAGCGCGCCGAGCAGCGAGACGGCGCCGCGAGGACCGAGGAGCATGGCGTCGCTGTACGCTGTTTCGCGCGCCCTCGCCATGTCCGCGCATCACGTGAGGAAATGGAGGATCCGGGCTACGCTCCGGCGGACCCGGCGAGTGGCGCCGGGTGACCTGGAGACCCATGGCCCAAGCTTCTCGCGTCCTGACCTTTTCGTTGTGCCTCCTCTGCCTCGCGTGCGGAGGCCCCGCGACCGGGGCGCGGCACGGAGGGCAGGCCGGCCAGCCGCCCGAGGTCACCGCCGAGACCTTTCACGAGGTCGAGCGCGCGTACTGGCGCATGGAGCCCGACGATCCGTCCCGGGTCGCGTGGCGTGACGCGCTCGTCCGCCACCTCTCCCGCGAGTCGGAGGACATCCTCGAGCGAGGCGACTACGACGCGGTGGTCGAGCACCTGGCGGACCTCGCCGGGCTGCTGACGCCGGCCGACGTGGGTGAGGGACGCGTGCCGGCCGAGGTCGCGCCGCTCGCGCGCTGGGTCGTCGAACGCGGCTCACCGCGGGGGGACGAGGGCCGCGTGATGGGGGCGCTGTTGCTGCTCCACGCGATCGGCGAAGAGGGCAGCGAGGCGGAGCGGGAGCAGGTCGCGCGCTGGGGTCGCGACGCGCGCGCCGGCATCGAGAACCCGCTCGAGCGCTACGGCGACCTGATCCAGGTCTGGGAGCAGCACGAGGAGATCGCGCCCGCGCCCGAGGTCCTGACCACGCTCGCCCGCCTCTACGTGGAGCAGCGTGACGCGCTCATCGGCGCCTTCGGTCCCGAGGGCCAGGGCTCGCGCACGCCCGGGCGGCTCAGCTTCCAGCAGCTCCGGCTCGCGCCGCTCCTCGTGCAGCGCGCGCCCCTCGACGTGGCCGCGGTCTATCTGCGGCACGGCGACCTCGAGCGCGCCATCGAGCACGTCGAGCGCATGGGCGATCAGAGCGGCGTGGAGCAGCGCTTGCTCCAGCTCCTCGAGAGCGCGCGTGAGAACAACGATCGCGGCGCGACCTCGCTCTCGGAGCTCGCGCAGGGCTTCGTCCGCGCCCGCCCCAACGTCTCGGAGGCGATCTGTCGCCTCGGCATCCGCCGCTTCCCCGACGACGCCCGCTTCCCGGTCTGCCTCGCGCGCGTGGCGCTCGAGCAGAGCGAGGTCGGCGCGGCGACGGCCTGGTACGCGGAGGCGGTGCAGCTCGCGCCCGACGACCGCGAGGTCTACGACGAGGCGCTCGGGCAGCTCGACACGATGATGGAGGAGGGCCTGTTCGAGGCCGACGTCAGCCAGAGCCGGGTCATCGCCCGCCACGCGCTCGAGATCCTCGAGGAGCGTCAGCGCCGCTGGCCGGACCGCGCGCCTTCGGTGGACCGGAGCGAGATTCTGCTCCAGCTCGGGCGCGCCGAGATGAGCGCGGGCAACGTCGCCGAGGCGCGCGAGCGGCTCGAGGCCAGCCTCGCCGCGGACGAGACGCGAGAGGCGCACGTGCAGCTCGGGCTCCTGCTCGCGCGGGTCGGTCAGGGCGACGAGGCGGCGCGTCACCTGCGGGCGGCGCTCGACCTCGTCCAGGAGACGGGGGCCGAGGGCGCGGCGGCGCGCGCGGAGCTGCTCGAGCAGCTCGGCGACGCGCAGCGCATCGCGGGCGAGCAGCGGCAGGCCGAGCGCATGTACCGCCAGTCCCTCGCGCTCTGGAACGACCTCATCGAGCAGGTCCGCGGCCCGCGCCGATCGGTCGTCGAGGTGCGCCGCGGCGTCCTGCACAGCCGGCTCGGCAACACGGAGGCGGCGATGGAGGCCTTCGGCCACGCCATGGACGCGGCGCCGAGCTGGCGTGAGCCCTACGCGGCCATCCTCGCCCACCTCGTGGTGAGCCAGCCCAACCTCGAGCTCGCCCAGCAGGTGCTGCGGCGCGCGAACTACCAGCTGACCCTCGAGCCGCAGTGGAAGGTCTACTTCGCGCTCTGGGTCCAGGCGATCGCCGCGCGCGCCGCGAGCGAGCCGGAGCGCGAGGTCGGCGTCCTGCTTCGCGAGCTCTCCAACGGCGACGGATGGAGCGCGCGCCTCGCGGCCTACGCGCGCGGCGAGCTGCCCTACGGCCAGCTGGTCGAGGCGGCCGACGACGACGGCGAGCGCACCGAGGCCGCCTTCTACGAGGGCACGCGTCGCCTCGGCGCGGGCGACGTCGCCGGCGCGCGCGAGCTGTTCCAGAGCGTGCTCGAGTCCGGCATGGTCAGCTTCTACGAGTACGCCATGGCGCAAGAGCTCCTCGTCGCGCTGCCGAGCGCCGAGGGCACTGTGGCCGAGCAATAGGTTGCGGGCTCAGACTCGCCGCTCGACCAGCCCGCGGGTGGGCTCCTCGCTCTGCTCGCGGTCGTTGCGCCACATGATCACCAGCCCCGTCACCGCGCTGAGCAGCATCAGCGCGTTGGTCGCCACGAAGACGGGATCGCGCTGCACGACGGCGTAGATCAAGAAGCCCGTGCTCGCGACGATCTGCCCGATGAAGAGCAAGGGCGAGACGCCGTCGTTGCTGCGGCAGCGCCACTGCTTGAAGGTCTGCGCGCCGATCGTCAGCAGCAGGACGAAGCCGGCGGCCCACCCGACCACCTGACCCGTCACCTCAGGCCGCCTTCTCGTCCTTCTTCTGCTTCGGCTTCTCGGCGCGGTACTGCTTCGCCATCTGCTTCGCCTGCGCGTCCGAGAGGGCCTTGCCCGCGAGCTGGAAGACCTCCTGCTCCTCCTCGTCCATGTGATGGCGCAGGGCCTCGGCGAGGGTGTGGAAGCGGTTGAGCCAGCCGGTGCTGCTCATGTCCTTGTTCGACAGCTCCTCGAGGATGTCCTCGGCCTCGTTGTGCTCCTCGACCGAGTGACCTGCCTTGTCGCGCGTGAGCTCGTCCGCGAGCAGCGTCGAGTAGAAGACGCGCTCCTCGACCGCGGTGTGCGCGCGGGCCTCGATCGTCAGCCGCTCGAAGAGCTCCTGGCGTCCCTGAGAGTCCCCGTGGGTCTTCTCGATGAGGTCGATGAGGGTGCGCTGCTTCTGGTGTTCCTCGCGCAGCACGTCGTAGATGTTCTCGGCCATGGGTTCTCGGTTCCTTTCTTCGAACGAGAACCCTGTCGCACCTCGCGTGCCTGACCCCCGCGGCCCCCGGATCCGCCCGACGGACCGTGTCGCCTCGCCCCGCCCATGGCGGTTCGCCCCCCCCGACGCGCGCGGAGACGCTCAGTCGAGCGAGCGGCAGTCGCGCTGGACGCGCCAGACGCCGCGGGCGTACTGGCCGTTCGGGGCCGCGCGTCGGTAGCGCTGGGCGTAGTCGCAGATGGGGCGCGTGACCTGCTCTTCGCGGATCGAGAGCAGGGCGAGCGGGCGCGAGCTGGGGTGACGGCCGACGAGCGCGGTCTGGAGCGCCTCGGTCGCGTCCTCTTCCCGGTCCGCGAGCATCTCCGCGCGGACCAGGTACGCCTCGCTGTTGCGGCGGTCGATCTCGAGCGCTTGGGTCAGCTCGCGCTCGGCCACGGTGCGGTTCGAGTCGGCCAGCGCGAGCCGCGCGAGCACGGCGTGGAGCTGGGCGCGGGTGGCGGGCGCGAGGGTCGACTCGTCGAGGCCCTCGGTCAGGTTCTCCAGCGTGGCCTGGGCCGGGTTGCTGGCGCGCATGCGGATCTGCGCGAGCGCGCGGGCGAGGACCGCCTCGGTGCCGCCCTCCTCCGTGCCGACGAGGCGCTGGAAGGTCCGGACCGCCTGCGAGTACTGCTCGGCCTGCATGTAGAGCCAGCCGAGCGCCATCGTCAGCTCCGCGTCGCGCGAGTGATCGTCGAGCGCCTCGCGCACCTCGCGCACGCCGCTCTGGCCCGCGATCTCCATCATCAAGAGCCGCCCACGGAGGCGCTCCACGCGGAGCGAGCTGATCTCCGCCGCGTCGATCCGGTCGAGGATCTGCCGACCCTCAGCCGCGCGGAAGTCGAGGATGTCGAGCTCCAGGCGCCCGACCAGCGCCGCGGGGTGACTCTCGGCCAGCGCGAGCGAGCGGTCGAAGGCCTCGCGGGCGACCTCGAGCCGCTCGAGGTGACGCGCCGCGCGGCCGCGGTCGGCGTGGAGATCGGCGTCGTCGTCTTCGATGCGCAGGGCGGTGTCGAGGGTGGCGAGCGCCTCCTCCCACTGCTCGAGCGCCATCTCCACGTGCGCCTTCGCCGCGAGCAGCCGCACGTCGCGCGGGTGCCGCTCGAGCGCCGGCGTCACGAGCGCCATCGCCTCCTCGGCGTGCTCCTCTCCGAGCTGCGCCTCGACGGCGACCGGGACCACGTCCGGGTGATTCGGGTGCGCGGTGAGCAGCGGGCTCGACAGCTCCACGGCCCGCGCCGCGTTGCCCTGCTCGAGCTCCATCGCCGCCTGGTGCACCAGCGCGGGCACGCGATGTCCCGGCTCCTCGGACGCGGCCTGGTAGAGCGTGCGCGCCTCGTCGAAGCGGCCGCGCGCCTGGAGCAGACGGGCGCGCGCCAGCTTCGTCCGCGCGTCGTCCGCCGGCGCGTGCTGGAGCGCGGCCTCGACGCCGCGGAGATCGCGCCGGGCCAGGGCCAGCTCGGCGTTGAGCTGCGCGCGCCGCCCCGCGTCCGTCGACAGCGGCGTCGGGAGCCCCTCCGCGACCTCGGCCGCGAGCCGGTTGGCCTGGATGCGGAGCGCGGCCTCCGCGAGCCCGAGCGTGAACAGCTCGTCGCCGGGCGGCGCGACCTCCTGGGCCTGGTCGAGGTGCTCGCGCGCGGTGACGCGGTCGCCGGCCGCGGCCGCCGCGCGCGCCAGGAGGAGCCGCGCCCACGCCTTCTCGTGCATGGTGGCGTCGGGCGCGTCGAGCACGGTCTGCGCGTGCTCGGCCACCGCGTCGATGGCCGCGCCCGCGCGATCCATGATGCGAGCCCGCGCGATCCGGGTGCCGGGCGTGCCCGCGCCGAGCGCGTCGAGGCGCTGCAGCGCGCCCTCCGTGTCGCCGCGGCGGGCCAGCAGCTCCGCGTGGAGCGCCACGTGGCGCGGGGCGTCGGGCCGCTCGTCGATCGCGAGGCTCGACGCCTCGAAGGCCGTGTCCACGTTCCCGACCGCGCGGGCGGCCATGGCGCGGGCCCGGGCCGCCTCGGCCGCGTAGTCGCCGCTCGCGACGACGCGCGAGGCGTTCTCCATCGCCGCGTCCAGGTTGCCAGCGGCGAGGGCGACGTAGATCTCGGCCACCAGGCGCTCGCGCTCCACCTCCGGGTCGTCCTGGGGCAAGGCCGCGAGCCCGGCCGCGATCGGATCGGTCGACTCGGCCTCGCCCGCGAGCAGCAGCATGGCGCGGAGCCGTAGCTTCATCGCCTCGGACTCGGCGTCGTCGTCTCCTTCGAGCAGCTCGAGCGCGCTCCGGATGGACGCGACGCGGCCGTCGTCGCTCGCCGCGTGCATCGCCTCCTTCACGTCCGCGCGGTGAGAGAGGTGCAGGAAGAGCCAGACCGCGAACGCGACCGTCGCCGCCGCGATCACGCCGTACGTGATCCGCAGGATCGTGCGCCGACGGATCTCCTCCTTGGTGAGCGGCACCCGCTCGATCACGGGGATCGAGTTGGTGGATTGATACGACTTCACCGAGAAGAGATCGGACCGCTCGTCCTCTCTGAATGCTCCCGGGTCGTTCGGTCCGTCGCTCACGATTTCCTCGCGCGTGGGGCGCGGCGGACATCATAACCGGCGAAGGGTCTGCCGGGGCAAGTAGCGGTAACACTGCCTCGAAACAGGGCGGTCGGGAGGGCGGCTCAGAAGCGGTAGCCGGCCCGCAGGCTGGCGCCGATGGTCAGCGCGCCGGCCCCGGGCGTGACCAGGCCGATCTCCGGCAGCGACGCCTCCAGATAGAAGCGCTCGGTCGGGCGCCAGGCCACCAGGGCCGAGAGGTGGCCGGAGAAGCCCACGTCGCGGGCGCCGGTGAGCGTGAACACCGCGCCGACCTCGGCCTCGCCGCCGATGTAGATGGGCTCCACGAAGAAGCTGCCGAGCCAGGCCGCGCCGACGTGGAGCGCGAGACCGGTGTAGATCCCGGTGGCGAAGTCGACGCCGCCCCGCAGCTCGAACCCCTCGAGGCCCTCGAAGCTCCGCCCCACGCGCACGCCCAAGTCGAAGAGGCCGCCCTGGCCGCTGGCCGTCGGGTTGGGCAGGCCTCCGAGCAGGACCGCGACCCGGCCCCCGACCCGACCCTGGATCATCCACGGCCCATCCGCGCCGTAGCGCGGGCGGCCCTCCCACGCGGTCTCGGCCTCCTGCTCGGCCTCGGCCGCGCGCCGCGCCGCCTCTTCTTCTTCGATGCGCGCCGCCTCCGCGGCCTCCGCCCGGAGGCGCTCTTCTTCCTCGCGCTGCGCCGCCTCGGACTCCTCGCGGGCCCGCCGCTCCTCTTCTTCGCGCCTCAGTCGCTCCTCTTCGGCGCGCCGCGCGGCCTCGTCGGGGTCCTCTTCGCCCGTGAGCCGGAGCGCGTCCTCGCCGATGCCCTCTCGCCGCACCAGCGACGACAGGATGTCGGCCAGCCGCTCGCGCTCCTCCGCCTCGAGCACCGTCACGACCAGGTCCTCCATGCGACCGGCCGGGCGGTAGTAGACGTGGATGTGAAGCCGATATTGCCCTCGCAGGGGCTCGACCTCGGCCGCCACCACGTAGAGCGCGTTGCCGGCCGCGGCCTCCATCTCGGCGCTCGAGGGCGGGTGGGAGACGTCCGCCGCGGGGGAGACCAGGCGGTGACCCTGCTCGCGGAGGATGGCGCCCATCGTGGACTCGACCTCCTCGAGCCGCTCCGGCGCGGCCCGGCCGTCCACCGACAGCAGCGCCACCGCGTCCGCGCGCGCCACGCCCGGGAGCAGCCCGATCGCCAACACCGCGACCCACAGGAGCCGCCAACGCGCGTTCACGATCCGGACGAAGGCCACGTGTTTCTCGTACAAGAGCGGCTCCCCCTTCGTTCTCACCAAGATCGCAGCAAGTCGCGGGCCAGTCTCAGCGGGGCGCCTGCACGAGCTCGATCAGGACCCCCTCGCCGCCCTGAGGCGCGTCGTCGCTGCCCTTGGGGTGGATGAAGCAGACGTCGTGGCCGGCGGCGCCCGCGCGGATGCCGCCGGGCGTGAAGCGCACGCCCTGCGCGGAGAGCCACTCGACCGCCTTCTCCAGGTCGTCGACCCACAGCCCCACGTGGTTGAGGGGCGGCTGGTCGACCTTGGGGCGCTTCTCCGGGTCGATGGGCTGCATCAGGTCGACCTCCACCTCGGCCGCGCCCTCGCCGCAGACGGCGATGTCCTCGTCCACGTTCTCCTTCTCGCTGCGGTAGGAGCCCCTCGGCTCGAGGCCGAGGAGATCGATCCAGAGGTGGCGCAAGCGCGACTTGTCGGATGCGCC
The DNA here is from genome assembly GCA_040218145.1 of Sandaracinaceae bacterium. Lineage (GTDB taxonomy): Bacteria > Myxococcota_A > Polyangia > Polyangiales > Sandaracinaceae > JAVJQK01. Next base: position 141,419 of record JAVJQK010000007.1, read on the forward strand.
GACGGCGATCTGCTGCACGCCGAGGATGCGGAACGGACGGTCGGTCATGGCGGGCGACCGTAGCACTCCGTTGCGCCCCCCTCACGTGCGTGCGATCAGGGGGAGATGAAGCGGTCGCTGACTGGTGTGAAGCCGTCCGGCATGGTGCACGTGGGGAACTACCTCGGCGCCATCCGTCCCGCGCTGAAGCTCGCCGAGGAGTACGAGAGCTTCCTCTTCATCGCCGACTACCACGCGCTGACGACGATGCGCGACCCGGCGAGGATGCGCGAGTACACCTACGACGTCGCGGCGACCTGGCTGGCCTGCGGGCTCGATCCCGAGCGCATCCACATGTACCGCCAGAGCGACCGGCCCGAGGTCTTCGAGCTGACCTGGGCCCTCGCCTGCGTGCTCGCCACCGGGCAGCTCGAGCGGGGCCACGCCTACAAGGCCGCGCTCGACAAGGGCGAGGCGCCGAACGCGGGCATCTTCAACTACCCCGTGCTCATGGCCGCGGACATCGTGCTCTACGACGCGGACGTCGTGCCCGTGGGCAAGGACCAGCTCCAGCACCTCGAGCTGACGCGCGACGCGGCGCAGCGGGTCAACCACCTCTTCGGCGAGGGCACGCTCGTGGTGCCGGAGCCGCGCATCTCCGAGGGCCCGCTCGTGCCGGGGCTCGACGGCGAGAAGATGAGCAAGAGCAAGGGCAACGCGATCTCGCTCTTCGCGCCCGCCAAGCAGCTCAAGAAGACGGTGATGAAGATCGTGACCGGCAGCGAGCCCCTCGAGGCGCCGAAGAAGGCGAAGGGCTCGACCGTGTTCGAGATCTACCGCCTCGTCGCGGATCCCGAGCAGGTGAAGGCGCTCGAGGAGAAGCTCGAGAACGGCGGCTACGGCTGGGGCCACGCCAAGCAGGACCTCTACGAGGCGCTCGAGGCGGAGCTGGGGCCGAAGCGAGACACCTACCATCGGCTGATGGCGGACCACGCCGAGGTCGATCGCGTGCTCGCGGCCGGCGCCGAGCGGGTCAAGCCGGTCGCGCAGGGCACCCTGGCCCGGCTCCGCGACGCGGTCGGCATCGGCCGCGCCTGATCAGCCAGGCAGCGCGAGCGCGGGGCGTCGACCCGACCACGGGCACGCCGGGGCGGGCTCGGGAGGTGGCAGGGGCGCGGGCCGCGGCGGCGCGTGCTCGACCCACCACGCGTGCGCCCGCTCGTGATCCCACGCCCGCCGCTGGGCCTGCGCGAGCGACGCGAGCAGCGCGTCCGCGCTCTCGGGGCGATCCGCGGGGTCCTTCGCGAGGCAGCGCAGGACGATCTGCTCGAGCGCGGGGTCGATCGGGTGCGCGACCCGCGCGGACGGGGGCTCGACCGCTCCGAGGAGGTGACCCGCGCAGACGGCGGGGATCGTCGCGCCCTCGAAGGGGAAGCCGCCGGTCAGCGCGAAGTACGCGGTGACGCCCACCGCGTAGAGATCGGCCGCGGCCGAGACGGGCTGCGAGCCCTCGATGATCTCGGGCGCGAGGAAGTGCGGCGTGCCCATCACCGCGGCGGCGACCTCGCCGCGCACGGGGTGCGCCAGCCCGAAGTCGACGACGGTGACCCAGTCTCCGAGCCCCGCCCGCGCGCCGACCATGATGTTCGAGGGCTTCACGTCGCGGTGCACGAGCCCCTGCGCGTGGGCCTCCGCGAGCGCGCCGACCGCCTGCTGCAGCAAGAAGGTCACGCGCGCCGACGGGAGCGGGCCGTGGCGCGTCACGAGGTCGTCCAGGCTCATGCCGTCGATCAGCTCCATCACGTAGAAGAGCGTCCCGGTCGCGGTGCGCCCGTAGTCGTAGATCGAGACCGTGTGCGGGTGCTGGAGCCTCGCGGTGATCTGCACCTCCTGCTCGAAGCGGTCGAGCGCGCGCTCCGAGACGAGATCGCCACGCAGCAGCTTGATGGCCGCGGGGCGGTGCAGGCGCACGTGTTTTGCTTCGTAGACCCTCCCCACGCCGCCCTCACCGAGCAGGCGGACGGGCGAGTACGGCCCGAGCCGGAGGGCGGAGCTGACGCGCGCGCGGAGATCGTAGACCACGTGCGAGCACATCGCGGCCACCGCCACCGCGCCCACCGACCAGAGCGCGGCGAAGAGCACCCGGAAGGCGTCGACGTCTCCGGCGAGCTCGGACGCGACCCCGAAGCCCTTCGCGGTGGCGGCGACGGTGGGCGCGAACGCGAGCAGGCCGATGCCCACGCTGGTGCTGGCCGAGGACGGCACCAGCGCGGCGCGCGCGAGCAAGACCAGGGTCATCAGGAGCAGCGCGACCAGGTCCGGGGCCGCGACCTCGCTCGCACCCCAGAGCGCGAGCGTGACCGCGCCGCCCGCCGCGAGCGGGAAGCCGAGGTCGACGGCGCGCACGAGCGAGGGCGACGCGCAGCGCGCACATACGGCGGTGAGGGCGGCAGAGAAGAGCAAGAAGAGCTGCGCCGCGCCGCCCCAGGTCGAGAACAGCGAGAGCGGCTGCCCCACGCTCACGGCGTAGGCCTCACCCAGGACGATCAGCCCCAGGACGATCAGGGCCACCGCGAGGGCGAAGCGCGAGAGGCGCTCTCCCAGCCCGTGCGTCACCGCGGAGTCGTAGTCGCCCAGCCGCGTCGCGTGCCCCATGGTCGACCCTACGAGGCCGACGCGTCGCGTATTTCAGGGCGCGACGGCGACGCGATCGTCGTCCTCTTCGGTCTCGGGCGGCGTGAGCAGGGACTCGTCTCCGTCGATCACGCGCTCGGTCTCGAGCACGTAGTGATCCTCGAGCCGCTTCCACTGCTGCTCGAGCACCGAGCCGTGCAGGGTCATCGTGCGCTGGTCGTACCAGGACACCGCGATGAGGCTCGTGGCGGAGTCCGAGTCGGGCGCCATCACGACGTTCGTCAGATCGGTGTCGGCGATCTGGATGTCCCGGCCCCAGCTCCGGTGCGTCTGCAGGAAGGCCACGCGGTACTCCGGCGCGACGCGCTGCGAGGCGAGATCGACGCGGCCCCAGCGGGTCTCGTCGTTGAGCGCGTAGACCTGGTCGGTCAGCCGACGCGTCGGCGAGAGGTTCTGGAAGATGCAGCCCGAGAGGCCGATCACGAGCACAGCGACGAAGGCGGTGAGGCGCATTGGGCGAAGCTACGGCCCGCCCACGCAAGGCACCAAGAAAGCGTCAACGCGCGGCGAGGCGGCGGTTGTAGAGGAGGGTCAGCCCGCTCGCGATCACGGCCGCGACCGCGAGGCAGATCCACGCCAGCGCGCTGCGCTCCACGAAGGACAGGCCGATCGACGCGGCGAGGCCCAGGCTCGAGGCGGCCAGCGCGATCCAGCTCCGCCGCACGCGCCGCGCGCTCCGTCTCCGCTCTTCCTCGAGCTCCTGGGCGGCCCAGCGCTCGACCCGATCCCAGCCCGCCTCGTTGGCCTTGTGGCGCTTCGCTTCCGGCGTCAGCTCCGGTGCGCGAAAGGGGCCGTCGCGATCGGGGGGCGTCTCCATCAGCTCACTCGAGGGTCTCCAGGAAAGCTTCGATCGACGCGGGCGCCTCGTCGAGGGCGGGCACGGTGAGCCCCTCCAGGTAGCGCCAGCCTCCGTCGACCCGCGCGAAGTCGCTCAGCTCGCTGAACGAGACGTCGCGGCCCCTCTCGAAGACCCGCGCGGTGAAGAGCGCCTGGCCCGCGTCGCCGTCGATCTGCTCGGCGTGCACCGTCAGATCCCGGTAGCGCAGCCGCTGCTTCGCGCTCGACAGCTCTCGCACCACCGCGCCCTTCGGCCGGGCGCGCAGCGGGTGGGCGGGGTGCGTGGTGCGGTAGAGGTACGCCCCGTCGCCCATCGCGAACGCCGCGAAGCGCGAGCGCACCAGCGCGGTCAGGGTCTCGGGCTCGGCGCCCGCGTGGAACGGCGCGCAGCAGGCCCGGTAGATCTCTCCGCTGCCGCAGGGGCAGGTCTTGGCGCGACTTCCCTTCGCCATGGAGAGAGCATGTCACGCGGGTCATACTGTGCGAGCGATGCGACTCCGCGTGAGCTTCGAGAAGCCCGGCTTCTTCCTGAACGCGCCCCGACTGCTCGTGCGCCTCGACGGCCGCACGCTCTTCGACGGGAGCTTCAAGGAGGGCTTCGACGTGAGCCTCGACGTGCAGCCGGGCCGCCACGTCATCGAGACGTTCATCGGCCCCCGGCCCGACTTCGCGCGCACCCAGCGCATCGAGCTCGCGCTGACCACCGAGGGCGGCTACCGCGACGTCCCGGCGGTGGAGGCGCGCCTGCGCTACAGCCGGCTCACCGGCAACTTCGAGCGCAAGGCGTCTCTCTCCACGCGCGTCTGAGAGCGCTCAGCGGTAGCGGATCTCGACCGCGTCGTACGAGGCGGCGGCGCGCCGCGCGTCGGCGTTCGTGGTGGCCAGCCCCACGTCGAAGCGGAGCGCGTCGGTGAGCGCGGCCTCGGGGAGGAACCCGGTGACCACCGCGTCGCCGAGCACGAAGGTCACGCCCCCGCCCACCGGCGTGCCCGACGCGCTCACGCGGCGCGCGACGCGGATGTCCAGGCTCGCCCACTCCCCCAGCGCCACGTCCCCGATCGGCCGGACCACGCTCTCGGGCGCGAAGAAGTAGTTGACCTCGACGCGCGTGGCGTCCGTCGGGTAGTGCTCGTCCGCGCCGTAGCGGAGGCCGGCGAGGGTCACGCCGGGGTTGTCGACGAGCGTCTCGCGGCCGACAAAGCGCGCGTCAATCGCCGGAGAGCCAGATCGGGACGATCTGCGGGCCCTGGCCGACGGTGGCGCTCGGACGGATCGCGCGCTGATCGACCCCGTCCAGGCCGGGGCTCTCCACCACGCGCGCCGACGAGAGGTCCACGCGCAGCACGCGCTCGACCCGCTCCTCGCAGTCCGCGGTCGTCCCGACGGTCACGTTGAACCAGCCCGGGTAGATGTCCTCCGGGGCCATCGCGCCGCACGCGCGCGCCTCCGCGCCGACGCAGTGCCGAGCGCGCACCAGCAGCGTGCTGTCCTCCTCGAGCCAGGCTCCGTCGATCGCGGTCCAGCCCGGCAAGGAGGCGGCGTCGCAGTCTTCGCTCAGCGCGAGGTCCACGACGGTGTCCCCCGGCTCGATCCGGACCGTCGGAGGGGGCGAGTGGGCGCAGCCCGAGGCGAGGAGCGCGAGACAGATCGTGCGGCGCATGCGGCGATCTTGGGCGCCGCGCGCCGGGCGCGCGAATTACAGAGCCTCACAACCGAGCCTCACAGCCGGGCATCAGATGATGAACGTCTGGCAGCCGAGCTCCACGTCCACCCGGCCGCCCGCGTCGCCCGAGATCTGCGTGCAGGCGTTGGGACAGAGGATGATGCGGGTCGGCGCCGCGGGGTCGTCGTAGTACCGGCCGGGCGTGGTGCAGTCGGCGCCGTCGGAGCCGCCCACGTAGGGGAAGACCGTCGAGTCGCCGCCGCTCGAGCGGAAGCGCACGTTCACCCGCATCAGATCCAGCTCCTCACCCTCGGGCGGGTCGGGGATGTCGTACTCGCACGGGATCCGCTGGGGCACCGCGATCGCGGCCGTCAGGCTGTCGAAGAGCGAGACCCACTCGCTCGACGGCGTGCAGATCGAGAAGGTGCGGCCGCCGGTCGCGCTCGCCAGCTCCCAGTACTCCACGCCCGGCTCGGCCGCGCCCTCGGGCGGGAAGCCGGACCCCGTCTGACACGGCTGCCCGTTCGGGTACATGAAGCTCGACGGCCCCGCGACCTCCGAGCTGATGGTGTGGAAGATGAAGTTGCGCATGAGGTTGCGGCGCATCTCCGTCTGGAACTCCATCCAGCCGAGGTCGCTCTCGTCGTCGGTGACCGCGATGAAGTGGCTGATCGCGCCGCGGCGGAGGAAGTCGGAGTAGCGCGGCCACTCGGCGAGCAGGGCGCGGAGCGGCTCGTTGGAGCTGACCGCGCGGTCGATCAGCAGGTAGCGCGGATCGCTCGCGAGCGGCTCGGGCACGCTGACGAAGTCCTGCGTGCTGATCATGACCACGTGCCAGTCGAGCCCGACCCCGCCGATCGCGGTGGCGAAGCGCTGCATGTTCTCCTGCACGCGCTCCGCCTCGTTGCGCATGCTGCCCGAGGTGTCGACGACCCAGACGATGTCGATCGGCGCGTAGGCCTCGACCGCCTCGTACGGGGTGCCGACGCAGCCCATGAAGCCGGCGTCGCGCCGCGGGCCGCCGTCGCCCGGCCCGCACGACGCGAGCGCGAAGCAGCCGGGATCCTCGCAGTCGATCCACCCGTCGCCGTCGTCGTCCCGGCCGTCGTGGCAGCGGGCCTCGCCCATCTCCTCGCCGCCGCCTCCTCCGTCGCGCCCCCGTGTCATCCCACACCCCGCCTCACACGCGGGGAGCAGCAGCGGGAGAACCAGGACGAAGGCGAGGCGGTCGATGTGATGCATGCGAAGCTCCTGGTCTCAGCCTCGACGACCCCCGCGCGCGCGTCAATTGTCGGCCCGCCTTAAGATGGCCTGACGCGGAGGTGGGCTCGAACGGGGAATCTCTCGATCCGAGGTGCTCTGCGGTCCGGGTGAATTGGCCGAACTGCGATCGTGGCGACCCGGAGGCGAGCTGAATCGGAATTTCGCGGTCTTCGAGGCACCTCCGGGCCCCTGACTCGCGCCCCGAAGCGCGATCTCTCGAGCCTCGAGGCTCCCCGCGCCGCTCTTCGGCGAGTCTCCGCGGGCCTCGGCGCGCCTCGGATCGCAGATTCTCCGGTTTCGAAAGACCGACGCGCGCGCGAATCGGAGAACCGCGCTCTTTCGGGGCGCCTCGGTGGGTCGCGGATCGAGATCGAGCGCTTCGAGGCGTGCCATCGGGCACATCCCGAGGGGGTTCGTCAGCTTTGGCGTCGCCTCGGGGTGGAGCCGATCGCGCTTCGGGAGCTGTGAGGGACCGCGGACGCGCGGCGCGACTCGCGCGCCCGCGGTCGGCTCGACCTCAGCGCACCGGGGGGACGGGCTCGTCGAGCACCGGCCCCACGGGGTCGCTCGGCGTGACGGGCGGCTCGGGGCGCTCCTCGTCGTGGCTGGCTCCCCCGCCCCGGCCGGCGCGGTGGTGGAAGAGGGGCGCGAGCGCCTCCTCGAAGCGGCGCTCGCTCTTGGCGTCGCCGCGCTCCACCTTGGCCGAGAGCACCCGGGCGTAGTCGCTGATGGCGAGCGAGAGGGCGCGCAGCGACTCCAGCAGCGCGCGTCCATCCGGGAGCTCGAGCGGCTTCTTGCCCACGCCGAGGCCCTCGCCGAGCGCCGCGTGGGCGGCGCGCACCTCCCGGAGCAGGTCCGGGTGCACGAGCGCGGTCAGGCGCTCCTCGAGCCCCTCCTCCTCGATGCGCTCGAGCCGCCGCTCGGACGCGACCCACTCGTCCTCGTACGAGCGGGTGAGGAACGTCAGGCCGTCGGGGAAGAGGGAGCGGATGAGCGCGTCGGCCTCCTCGCCGCGCGGGTCTCCGGCGAGGCGGGCCCAGGCGTCGAGCTGCCCGTGGACCGCGCCCCACCGCTGATCGAACTCCTGGTCCTCGTCCTTCAGGTTCTGGGGCCGCAGCCGCTCACGCGCCTTGCCGACGCGCTGGACCTCGAGGATCGCCGCGCGCACCGCGCGGAGCGCGCGCTTCTCGATCTTGTCGAGGTCGATGGGCTTGGACTTGAGCAGGCGGATGCCGAGCAGGACGCCCCCTTCGGTGCTCAGGCGAGGCGGACGGATGGCTTCCGAGAAATCGATGGTCACGATGGATCTCCATGCGGTGCGCCCGCAGGAAGCCCCGACCATCGGTCCCACCCCCGAGCACATTCGTCCGCCTCATCGCCGCATCGCGCCGGAGGTTTCCTCTTGGGGGGCGTGAGCTCGGAGAAACAGGTCACGCATCGCGGGCGGGCTCGATCCGCTCGGCGACCAGGAGGTCGCGCTCGCCCTCCTGGGCGGAGCAGAGCGCGACCACGCCGAAGCCCACCCGGGCGAGGAGCTCGGTCGCGTCGCCGGGGCTCAGCTGGTCTCCCCCGAACGCGGCGAAGGTCAGGAGCGAGAGCATGGCCGCGCCGACGGGGCCGGCGCGATCGTCGTGGAGGAGGCGCTCGCTGATCAGCAGGGTGCCGCCGTCGGCGACGCAGGCGGCCGCGTTGTGCATGACGGTCACGCGCTCGTCGGGCGGGAAGTCCGCGAGCACGGCCGAGAGGAGCACGCAGGGCGCGGGCTCGAGCTGGAGCGGGCGCCGCAGGTCGCGGTCGAACACCCGGTGCCGGGGCCCGAGCCCCTGCGCCTCGCTGCGCTCGCGCGCGTAGGCGCAGGCGGGGCCGAGGTCGACGCTCTCGACCACCAAGCCCGGGACCGCGCGGAGCAAGCCGCGCGCGATCGCGCCGCCGCCGCCGCCGAGATCGAGCAGCCGGTCACACCCGCGCAGATCGACCGCGGAGGCGATGCGCTCTCCGACCCCGCGGCCGTCGCGGTCCATCGCGCGGAGGAAGAGCGCGACCTCCTCGGGGTGCCGCGCGAGCTCCTCGTAGGCGGTGGACGCGGGTGGCGCCGACGCGAACGACCACGCCCCGTGCTGGGGGGCGCCGGTGCGGACGCTGTCGGCCAGCCGCGCGAAGAGGGGCGCGACGTGGCGGTGGTGGTGGAGGAAGAGGGCGCCCACGCTCTCCGGGCGATCGGCGCGGAGCGCCTCGTGATGAGGGCAGTCGAAGCGACCCTCGTCGGTCTGACGCACGACGCCGAGCGCGGCCAGGGCGCGCAGCATCCGCGCGGTCCCCTCGACCGAGGCGCCGACGGACGCCGCGACCTCCTCGGGCGCCGCCGGCGCGGTGAGCCGCTCGAAGAGACCGAGCTCCACCGCGGCCGCGACGAGCGCGCCCGGGAGGTAGGCGCTGGCGAGCGGCGCGAGGCGCGCGTCGAACGCGTCGGTGGGCTCGCTCACGCGCGCACCGCCCGCGCGAGCGCGTCGACCAGGGTGTCCATGTCGGCCTCCGTCTGTGTCGGGTGGGGCCCGATCCGTACGCCGGCCCCGGGGCGGGTGTCCACGTCGATGCCCTCCGCCTCGAGCGCGGCCACCACCGCCTCGCCGTCGGCGGCCTCCACGCAGACCATGCCGCCCCGGCCCGCGTCCGGCGTCCGGACGGAGATCCCTCGCTCGGCCAGGCCCGCGAGCAGGTGGCCGGTCAGCGCCAGGCTCCGCGCGCGGAAGGCCGAGACGCCGACCTCGAGCGCGAGCTCCAGCCCCGCCCGGGCGGTGTAGACGGGCTCCATCGCTGGCGTCCCCTGCGCGAGCCGACGCGCGCCATCGTGAGGCTCGAAGCGATCGGAGAACGCGCGCAGCGACGCGTGCCCGATCCAGCCCGGGTAGGCGGGCTCGAGCCGGGCCGCGAGCGGCGGCGAGACGTAGCCGAACGCGAGCCCGGTGCCGCCGCCGTGGAGCCACTTGTGGGTGCCGCCGATCACGACGTCCGCGCCGAGCGCCTCGACGTCGAGGGGGACGATCCCGACCGCCTGGTACGCGTCGAGCACCAGGATGGCGCCCACCTCGCGGCACCGCGCCGCGATCGCGCGCGCGGGCAGCAGCGCCCCGCTCCTCGGGGACACGAGCGAGAGCGCGACGATCGCGGTCCGCGCGTCGATGGACTCGAGGAGGCGCGCCTCGTCGGCGTGCGCCCGCGCGTCGAGCTCGGTGATCTCGAAGCCGCGCCGGGCCTGGGCGGCCCAGAGATAGCGGCTCGAGTGGAAGTCGGCCGCGCTGGTGACGATCCGACGGCGCTCGGCGCTCGGCGTCACCGCGGCGGCGAGGGCGGCCTGCGCGGCGGTCGCGGTGTCGGTGAGGAAGACCGATCCGGGCGGCGCACCGAGCAGCCGCTCGACGAGCCCGTGCAAGGCCTCGTGACGCTCCACCCACTCGTCGAGGGCGCGGCTGCGCCGCGTGAAGGTCCGCCGGTAGGCCTCCAGATCGTCGAAGGTCTCACGGAGGACCGGCCCGAGCCCGGGCGTCGCGCAGTAGAGCCGCTCCTCGAGCAGCGGGAAGCGGGCGCGGAGCGAGCGCAGCTCCGTCACGACGGCCAGACCACGCGGTACAGGTCGTCGAAGAACGCCCAGCCCGCGGTCGCCAGGGCCTCGACGCCCTCGCGCGCCCGCGCCCGCGCGTCGCCCTCCGGGATGCGGCGGGCGAGCGTGAAGACCTCCTCCACGTGGTCGTGCTCGAGCTCCTCGTGCAGGGTGAGCCACTCCAGCACCGAGGCCGGCAGCTCGCTCTGGCGCCGGAACTGCTCGCCCAGGAACGCGTCGACCTGCTGCCCGAAGACCTCCATCACCAGCGTCGCGCCGACCCCGACCCAGCCGTTCGGCTCGCGCACGTAGAGGTGCTCGAGCGTCTCGGCGAGCCGCTGGCCCGGCGCGAGGTGACCCTCGGGGAGCGGGTCGGGGACGTGGTCGTGCAGGCCCTCGACGAAGCGATCGAAGAGCAGCCGGTGCGCCGCGTCCGGGTCGCCGTGTCCGAGCTCGTCGTCAAGCTGCTTGGCGAGGATCGAGCGCACCGCCTCGTCGTCCACCCGGGCGACCGTCTGCGCGAGCCGGCGGGCGAAGTCACGCGTGATCGCGGCCTGGAAGTTCAGGAGCACGAGCGCGAGGCGCTCCATCGCGAGCGGCTCGCGGGCCAGGCGCTGGAGGAACGGGTGATGCGTGATCGGCGCGCTCGCGAGGGCCTCGACGAGCGGCGCGATCGGGCCGGCCGACGACGGGCGCTCCGCGGCGGCCGCGACTCCGGCGTGCGGCGCGTCGATTCGCGCTGCCTCGAGGGAGAGGTAGACGGTGACTCGCCGGCCGGCCGCCTCGCTGCGGTGGGAGACGTAGGGGATCATCCCGGAGCCGGCGTCGAGCTCGCGGCGGGCGAAGCCGGCGACGGCCTCCTCGGCCGGACGAGGCGCGAGGCCCGCGGCCCGGAGCGCCGCGCGCGCGCGGCTCATCGCCTCCGCGTCGTCCGGGGCGTAGGCGCGCACGGGCACGTGCACGGTGAGGTGCTGCGGGGTCGGGTCGTCGGCGACGAAGTCCAGACAGGTCACGATCGGGAGCGACGCGGGGAGGTAGCCCTCGCGCGCGCCGACCGTGGCCTCGAGGTGCGCGAGCAGCGCGTCTTCGTCCCCGTGGCGCGCAAGCCGCGCGGCGGCCCGGAGCTCCGCCACGCTCGCCCGGTGCTTCGAGACGTAGACCTTGGTGCGCGCCCGGGTCGGCTCCACCAGGTCGATGGAGAAGAAGCTGAGCCGATCGAGGCCGGGTCCGCGTCCGGCCAGCGACGCGACCGCGGGCCAGGCGCGGAGCAGCCCGAGCGCCTCGAGCGAGCGCTCCACGGTCTCGGCCGCGCGGGAGACGCCTCGGGCCGCCGGATCGAGGTAGGCCTTGAGATCGATCGCGCCGTCGGGCCGGAAGACCGCCGCGTGCCAGAGCGCGAAGCGTCCCCTGTGCGCGTCGGGCAGGAGCCACGGCGCGATCGCGTCGAGCCGCTCCCCGCGCGCGCCGAGCCGGTCGCACGCCCAGCGCTGCACCGACAGCGCGGCGGCCATCTGCGCCGCCGTCGTCGGCTCGTCGGCCTGGGCCTCCACGAGCAACCGCAGGGTCTCGCCCTCCGGACCGCACGCGACCGACAGCTCGACCGGCGTGTGGTCGTCGGAGACGAGCGAGCGCCACCCGGCGGGCGAGGAGCGGACGGCGCGCTCGATCCAGGCGAGCGGGTCGTCGGGCGTAGCGTCGCGGTACAGGCGCGGCCACAGGCGCAGGAGCGCATCGGCGCACGCGATCGAGAGGGGATCGGTGACGGGTCGAGTCATGGTTTCCTCCGGTCGGGATCAGGTGGCGCAGACTCTCCGGAGCTGGTCGGCGAGCTCACGCGGCGCCAAGCCCTTCGGTATCCAGCCGTCGGCCTCCACCGATTTCGCGAGCTGACGCAGGCGCTCCGGGTCCGCGGATGAGAAGAGCACCAGCTTGGCCATGGACTTCGCGTTGCGGCGGACCAGCGTCAGGATGCGGTCGCCGCTGAGCGCGGGCTGGTTGACGTCGATCAAGATGACGTTCGGCAGGAACTCGCGGACCAGGTTCGAGACGCCGATCGGCGAGGACGTCGTCCGGACCTCGAACTTGTATGCCGACAGGAGACGGCGCACGAGCTCCAGGTGCTCCTCGTCGTCATCGACCACGAGCAGGCGAAGAGAAGTTTCCATCGTTGTGCCTAGGTTCGGTTGAGGTTCTTACGGATGGCCCGGACGAGCTGACCTCGTTCCACGGGCTTCGTCAGGTAGTCAGAACACCCCGCCCCAAGCGCGCGCTCGCGATCCTCTGCGGACGCGTGCGCGGTCAACGCCACCACCGGTATCTGCGCCGTCGCCGCGTCGTCCCGCAGCGTCCGTGTCGCGGTCCACCCGTCCATGCGCGGCAGGCTCAGATCCATCAGGATCAGATCCGGCCGCTCCCGGCGGGCGACGTCGACGCCTTCTTCTCCATCCTCGGCCTCGAGGAGCTCCACGACCCCGCGCAGATAGCGCCGCACGATGTCGCGGTTCTGCGCGACGTCCTCGACGTAGAGCACGCGCGGCACGCGGGTCGTCTGGAGCTCGCGGCGGCGGATCACGAAGCGCTTGGCCTCGTCCACCACCTCCTCCATCGAGCGGCCGTGTTTCTGGATCACCCGCGCGAGCCCCTCGCGCAGCCGCGCGCGGTCCACGTCGTCGAGCTCCTTGCCCGTCAGGACCACCACCGGGAACTCGTGCCCGGCGGCGCGGATGCGCGAGAGGACCTCGAAGCCGTCCACCCCGGGCATCACCAGGTCGAGCACCAGGAGCGAGGGGGGGGAGACCCGCATACGGAGCAGCGCGTCCTCGCCGTTGGCGACGTGCGAGACGTCGAAGCCCTCCGCGCGCAGCCGGCGCTGGACGATGTCACGGGTGTCGGCGTCGTCGTCGACGACCAGGACCTCGCCCGCCGTCGGCGAGACCGCGCTCGAGATCACGCTGACCAGGCGGTCGGGCTCCACCGGCTTGACCAGGTACTCGAAGGCGCCGAGCGAGAAGCCTCGGCCCCGCTCCTCCTCCACCGAGAGGATGATCACCGGGATGCGGGCGAGCTGCGGATCGCTCTTCATCGCGGAGAGCACCGACCAGCCGTCGAGCTTCGGCATGCGGATGTCGAGGATCACGACGTCCGGAGACGTCGAGCGCATCAGCCGCAGGCCCTCGGCGCCGTCGACCGCGGTCGTGACCCTCATGCCGTCCGCCCCGAGCCGCGAGCGCACGAGCGCCTGGATCAGCGGGTCGTCGTCGACCAGCAGCACGTGCGTGTCCCCGCTGCCGCGGAGGGCCGGCTCGGAGCCCGCCTCCTCGCGCCGCGCCGGGCGCTCGGTCTCGCGCAGCACGCCGGGCAGCGTCACGTGGAACGTCGTGCCGCGCCCGAGCACGCTGTCGACCTCGACGCGCCCGCCGAGGAGGCGCGTCAGCTCGCGCACGATCGCGAGGCCGAGCCCGGTGCCGCCCGCGGTGCGGGTGAACGAGCCGTCCACCTGTCGGAACTTCTCGAAGATGCTCTCGAGCTGCTCGGCCGGGATGCCCACCCCGGTGTCCTCGACGACCAGCTCGAGGTCGTCGCCGACCCGCCGCGCGCGGGCGTGGATCTCGCCGAGCTCGGTGAACTTCACCGCGTTCGTCATGAGGTTGAGCAGGATCTGGCGGAGCTTGAGGCCGTCGGTCCGGGCGATGTCGGCGCCCTCCTCGACGACCACGCGGAGCTCGACCTCCTTGTTCTTCAGCCGCTCGCGCACCGTGTCCGCGCACTCCTCGAAGATGTCGGGGAGCTTCACGTCCTCGGTGATGACGTCGATCTGGCCGCTCTCGATCTTCGAGAGATCGAGGATGTCGTTGATCAGCGCGAGCAGCGTCTTGGCGTTGCGGCGGATCGTCGTCAGGTCGCGTCGACCGTGGGCGGTGAGCCGCTCGCCCTCCTCCTGCCCGAGCAGGTCGCAGTAGCCGATGATGCCGTTGAGCGGCGTGCGGATCTCGTGGCTGAAGTTGGCGAGGAACTCGCTCTTGAGCCGGGCCGCCTCCTCCACCTCGCGCGCGCGGTCCTCGGCCACGCGCTTGGCCCGCGCGAGGTCGGCGGCGAGGCGGTCGAGGTCTTCGTTCTGCTGACGGATCAGCTCCATCTGCAGCGCGCGCTGCTGGTAGCTGGCGAGGGCCCGCGTCGCGAGGCGCTTCTGCCGCGAGAGCTCCTTCTGGAGCCGCTCGTTCTCCTCGGCGAGATCGCTCATTCGTCGGAGCCGAACACGAGCGCGGTCAGCGTCGTGTTGATGTGGAAGCCGCAGTAGATCTCGAACTGGACGTTGAACCCCGCGCAGGTCGGGCCGGCCGCGAAGGTGCTCGAGAGCGCGCCCGCCTCGTCCTTCTGCATGGCCACGTACTGGCGCCCGTTGCAGTGGAAGTAGAGCGCCGCCTGCGGGCTCTTCACCCGGCGCGGGATCTCCTCCTCGAGGAACCGCCGCATCATGATCGGCTGATCGCCGAGCTTCATCAGCTCGTACTCGGAGCCCTCCTCGAGGAGGTTCGCGAAGAGCACCGAGCCGTCGGGCATGGGCGCGAGCGGGGAGCGCATGAAGTACTCGCGGCCGACCCGCATCGCGAGCGGTCGGTCGGAGAAGCCGCGGGGCATGCCGAAGGGCAGCTCGTCCACGGTCACGCCGATCACCTCCGCGTAGCGCTCGGCGGCCGGTCGATCGTCGATGGTGATCGCGCGGTAGCCGTCGTCGCTGACCTCGGTGATCGTCACCCGCTCGTCGGTCGGGGTGTACGCGTGGTGGCGGAGCGCGGCGAAGGGCGCGTCGGTGCGGATCATCGCCACCGCCACGCAGTCCTCGGCCACCTCGCCGTCGACGTGCACGAGCGACGACTGCTTGGACGGGTCCATCTCACCGCAGCTCGCGCCGCCGCCGACCAGGAGGATCCCCTGGTTCTGGTCGAGCGCGCCCATCAGCAGCTCTTCCTTCTTGTTCTTGTAGCCGTCGTCGATCACGAGCCCGACGTGGGTGCGGGTGTCGAGCTCCCGCGGGCTCGAGCCGAGCTGCGCGCACGCGCTCTTCATCGCGGCCGAGCCGGCGTGGAGCGCGTCTTCGGTGAGCCCCCCGCCGAGCCCGACGCCCACCTCGAGGTCCCCGTCGAGCGCCGAGACCACGACCGAGCCGAAGCCGATGCCGCGGTCGTCGATCTCCGCCGCGCTGGACGCCCCGATGAGGCGCGTCCCGCTCGGCAGGCGATCCCGGAGCGCGCGGTTGAGCGCGCCGTGGTCCCGGTCGCGGGAGGCGAAGAGGGTGACGAGCTTGGGCTCGCCGTCGCCGAGCTGCTCGATCAGCTCGGCGACCGCCTCGTCGACGTCGGTCTTGGTGGTGCGCGCGCTTCTCAGTTGGACCTTGGGCATGAGTTCGACAGCTCTCCTGTTGATGAGGGCAGGTGATGAGAGGGCAGGTGATGAGGGCAGGTGATGAGGGTTCAGTCCTCGTCGACGTCTTCGTCGGTGTCCTCGTCCGTGTCCTCGTCGACGTCCTCGTCCGTGTCCTCGTCGAAGTCGAAGTCCGTGTCGAAGCCGGCGCCGGGGTGCTCGGTGTGACAGGCTCCCGTGCACTGCTCGAACGCTCCCGCGTCGAGGGTGCCGGTGTAGATGCTCTCGATCGGCCCGTACGCGGCGACGTGGTCCGCGGGGTACTCCGTATGGCAGCTCAGACACGCGCTCAGGCTGGTGCGCTGGATGCTCGCCTCGTCGACGTGACAGGTGGCGCACTCCTGGGTCGGCGCGTCGTAGCGATCGCTGCGCGAGTGGATGAAGTGCGTGCGCACGTAGACCGGCCCCTCGAGCTCGAAGCCGAGCGGCACGTGGCAGCCCGCGCAGGCGGCGCGGTCGTCGTTGGCGTGAAGCACCAGCCCGAGGTCACCGCCGTCCGAGTGACAGCTGGTGCACGGCCCGGTGGTCATCTCGGCGACGGTGGGCGTGTGCGTGCCCACCTGGATCTCCACCACCGTGGTCCGCGGGATGTCCTGACCGAGATAGACGCGGCGCCCCTTGATCGCGACGCGGTACGTCCCCGGCTCGACGTCGGACGGGATCTGGAAGGTGATCGTGTCGGGCTGCGGCTCGAACCAGGGCGTGTTGCCGGGGACGAACGCGCCGCCGAAGATCACCGCCGACGCCGGGATGGTCGCCGCCTCCGAGTAGACGCCGTCGCGCGCGGGCAGGCCGACCGGGATCGTCGGGTCGGGGCCGAGGAACGACTCGAGGGGCGCGATCGTGCGGATGGGCTGGATGTCCTGGTTGGGCCCGATGATCATCGCGCCCATGCCCCGCTCGCGGTGCTTGCGGCGCCAGTAGGTCGCCGGCTGGTCGAAGAAGCCGCGGTAGTACTGGATGCCGGTCTGGTTCGCGCCGAAGGCGACCTCCGCGTAGGAGGGGATCGACCCGGCGGGGTGCAGGCGGGTGCCCGCGCCGTCGGTCATCGTGAACTGGAAGGTCACGTCCGTGCCGGGCTCGTAGTAGCCGTGCGGGCCGGGCGGGGTGACCGCGGCGAGCTCGATCCCGAAGTTGTAGTCGTAGTCCGGCGAGGCCACCTGCTCGACCGGGATCTCGTAGGGGGCGCCGCGCCGCGCGCTCCACCAGAGCCGGAGGCCGGTGGTCTCCGGGGCGATGCGGAAGGTCTGCGAGGTGCTCCGCGCGTGGCGGATCTCCACCAGCCCCTCCTCCTGGAAGCTCGTCGCGCCGCTGCAGTCGGTCGGCGCCGCGCAGTCGTTCGCCCACTGGATGCCGCGCAGCCGCCGGATGAAGAAGGCGTCGTGCCTCCGGCGTCGGTCGTCCTGGCCCAGCGAGGCGAGCAGGGGCCGCCCCACCCGCCGACCGCTGGCGTCCACCTGCCAGAGCACCATGAGGCTGTGCCGCTCCATCCACGCCGCGTCGCGGTAGAAGCGGCGGTCGGTGAACGTCCCGTCGGGGTTCGGCAGGAGCACCGGCTCGTTCTCCGCCAGGGTCAGCCCGCGCCAGTCCAGCGACGCGAAGTCGCTCGAGGCCCGGAGCGCGTCGAGCGAGGGGTTGTCCACGCTGGCGGTGACGAACGCGCGGATGTCGACCTGATCGAGGAAGAACTTCTGGCCCGCCCGGACCCGCAGGGGCGGGCTCGCGCCGTTCTCGATCTCCAGGGCCAGCCCGATCGCGGTGTCGGTGGTGGTCGGCCCGTCGGTGGAGATCAGGAGCGGCTTGCTCGCCGCGCCCACGACGTCTTCACCCGCGCAGCCCGCCATCGCCGCGAGGCACGCGGCGGCGAGAATCCAGCTCCCCTTGTTGATGCTCATCTGGTGCTCCCCTCTCGGTTCGGGGACGAGCAATGAGCATGCCTGTCACTACATGGGACGATCGGACACGCTGGCGGAGCGAGCTGTCCGATATGAAACAACGCTGTTTGAAATGCCACACTCGAGCGAGGGAGCGTGGCAAATGCTACACCCCTGACTGTCATTGTCGGCTGAGCCCGAATTTCCTCATCCGGTAGATGAGCGTCTGTCGGGTGATGGAGAGGTAGCGCGCCGTCCGGGTGACGTTGCCGTCGTTCATCTCCAGGGCTCGTCGGATCAGCCGCTTCTCGACCTCCACGAGGGGCAGCCCCGAGGCCGGCATCCGGATGCGGAGCTCCGGCTCGCCCTCTTCGTCGTCGACCGAGAGCTGCACCAGCTCACCGCTGACCCGCTCGAACTGCCAGCCCTCGATCGCCTCGTCCTCGGAGAGCAGCACGATGCGCTCGATCTGGTTCCGGAGCTCCCGGACGTTGCCGGGCCAGTGGTAACCGTGGATGAACTCCTCCGCGTCGGCGGAGAGGTGACGGGGCGGGATGCCGTACTCGCGCGAGAGCTCCTCGACGAAGGCGCGCGCGAGCAGGATGGCGTCCTCCCCTCGCTCCCGGAGCGGCGGCAGCTCGATGCGGATGACGTTGAGCCGGTGGTAGAGGTCCTCGCGGAAGTCTCCGGACTTCACCAGGGAGCGGAGGACCGGCTGGGCCGCGGCGATGATCTGGACGTCGAGCCGGGTCAGCTCCCTGCCGCCGATGCGGCGACAGGCCTTCTCCTCGATGGACGTCAGCAGCTTGGCCTGGGTGCCGAGGGGCACGCTCGGGATCTCGTCGAGGAAGAGGGTGCCGCGGTTTGCGGTCTCGAAGAGCCCGGGCCGGCTCCGACCCGCGTCGGTGAAGGCGCCCTTCTCGCAGCCATACAGCTCGGACTCGACGAGGTTGGCCGGTAGCGCGGCGCAGTTGACCTCCACGAAGGGGCGGTGCCGACGGAGGCTGCGGTAGTGCAGCGTCTTCGCGAGCGCGCCCTTCCCGGTCCCCGTCTCTCCACAGACCAGGATCGCGGGCGTCGCTCCGGCCGCGGTCCGCTGGCAGACCTGCGCGACCATCTCGAAGATGCGCCGCATGGAGGGGTGCTCGCCGATGAGCCTGGCGCCCGTGGCGTCGCGCTCCCGCAGGTAGCTCAGCGCCCGATCCTCTTCACGCGAGCCGAGCGCGTACCCCACCGCCGCGAGCAGCCGGTGCGGCTCGTCCGCCGGGTCGAGCACGCACTCGAAGGCCCCGGCGGCCATCAGCCGCTCCGCGCGCACGTGATCACGGTGGCCGGCGACCACCACGGGCGTGCCCCCGTCGCGGGCTCGCACCTCGCCCAGCACGTCGTCGGCGGTGCGCGCGAAGATGGGCGGGCACAGCACGATCAGATCCGGAGGATTTCCGTCGAAGGACGCAGGCAAGCCGCGCTCGCTCACCTCGACGCGGTATCCGCGCGCGCGGAGACACTCGGACAGATCGACGGAAGACGCCTTCGGGTCTCCGACCAGTAGAACGTCAGCAGCAGCTCCAGACGTGTTGGCCATTCGAGCGGACACGGATTGTCCGGTTTTTCTCGACGCGGTACAACCACCGAATGGGGTTTCTTGCCCCGAAGGCCATTTCAGTACGGGGTGGAGCATGCAGCAAGAGAAAGATTCGTCACCCTCTCTCTCGGCCGCGAAACGGCAGAGCGATGAGAAGCTTCGTGGCGCCGTGATGAACGAGGCCCGGCAGACCATTCGCCGCGAGTGGGGTGACGCGCTCTACGAGCGCGCGCTCGGGCGCCTCACCGAGGGAGACCGCGAGATCATCGAAGGGCCGCTGCTCGCCAGCAGCTTCTACCCCGTCATCACGTGGGATCGTTTCCTGGACGCGGCGTTCCTGGAGGCTTCGCGCGAGACGGGCATCACCCGGTCGCAGTTCTACGACAAGCTCGTGCAGCTCGGCGGCGGGCGCCTCCTGCAGGCGCTCTACAAGATGTTCCTCGGCATCATGAGCCCCTCCACCGTCGCGAAGATCATCCCGAGCTTCTGGATGCGCCTCTACACGTCGGGGCGGCTCGAGCTGCTGGAGAACAGACCGGGGCGTTGCGTCCTCCGCTTCACCGACCGCTCCGACGCGTTCCGCGCGAACGTCACCGATCACCTGCCGCCGGGCGTGAAGCTCCTGCTCGAGAAGAACGGCGCGCGCCAGATCGAGAGCCGGGTGACCCTGGACGAGCTCTCCGCCGATGGGCTGGTCGTCGAGGTGACGACGACCTACCAGGCCTGATCTGGAGTCGGGGCCGCCGCGCCTACTGACCCAGCCGTCGCTGCGCCTGGCGGTTGTCTGGATCGAGCTCGAGCGCGCGCTGCCACTCCCGCCGGGCGCCGCCGCCGTCGCCGGCGCCCGCGAGCGCGTCCCCGAGCCACACGCGGTACGAGGCCCGGCGGGGCCGACGGCCGACCGCGCCGCGGAGCAGCTCCGACGCCTCTGCGTTCTCGCCCCGCTCCATCAGGATGCGCGCGAGGCCGACCATGGCGTGATGCTCCTGCGGATCCATGCGCAGCGCGCGGCGGTACATGTTGATGGCCAGGTCGTCGTTGCCGACCCGACGGGCCCGCGCCGCGAGGGCTTCGGCCGACTCGCCTTCGGTCTCGGCTTCCGCTTCCGCCTCCGCGGCGGCTTCCGCCTCCGCGGCGGCTTCCGCTTCCGCCTCCGCGGCGGCTTCCGCCTCCGCGGCCGCTTCCGCTTCCGCTTCCGCTTCCGCTTCCGCCTCCGCCTCCGCTTCCGCTTCCGCTTCCGCTTCCGCTACCGCATCCGAGTCCCAGTCCGAGTCCGAGTCAGCATCCGAGACCGCATCCGAGAGCCGCCCAGCCCTACGACCCGCAGGCGCGCGCTACGCGGTGGCCCGCATCCGAGACCGCGTGCGCGTCCGAGTCCGCTGCCGCATCCGCATCCGAGACCGCGTCCGCTTCCGGGTCGCTCGCGCTGGGCATCCAACGCCCACGCTCGCAGATTCGAGCTCGTGGACGCGCCGTCTGCGGTCCTCGAGCGGGGACACGCTCCCTTCGCGCGTTCGGGGCGCCAGTTCAAGATCCGCACGGATTGGTGTTCAATGGGGAGACATGACTCTCCACCGTCGCTCCGTGGAGCTGTGCCTCCTCCCCGTCCTCGACCCGCGCGGAGCGGCGCCGTTCTACGAGCAGCTCGGCTTCGTGGTGGTGGCGGCCGACGACGAAGAGGTGGTCATGGAGCGGCCGGGGCTTCAGCTCGTGCTGGAGAAGACCGACGCGCTCGAGCCCGATGACGGCAAGCCTCGCCTCACGCTGCGCGTCAGCCTCGACGTGCTCGACCGCGTCTGGAAGCGCGACGAGCGCGACGAGCCCACGCTGCCAGGCCCGACGCTCTCGCCCGAGGGCGCGTTCGAGTATCGGGCGCGTGATCCGTCGGGCAACCGCGTTCGCATCACGGCGCCCCTGCCGGAGCCGGAAGGCGCCGCGTGATCCTCGACCTCCTCACCGACCCGTCACCGCTGCCGCAGCGGCTCGACGCGGCCCGTGAGAGAGGCGACATGATCGGAGTGGCCATCCTCGCGGCGCTCCTCTGCCGGCGACAGGAGGCCGCGGCCGCGATGCACAGCGCCTCGAGCGAGAGCGCTTCCAGGGAGAGAGACAGCACGACGCCCGTCGCCGCGGCCCTCGTCGCGCTCTGGGCGGGCGACCCGATGCGCGGCCTCGTGGCTGCGGAGCGAAGGGCGGGAGATGCGATGGCGGACGCGCTCGCGGCGGAGGCGCTGGCGCTCACCGACCGGGTCGACCAGGCCCTCGAGCGCCTGGCGCCCATCGCCGACGACCATCCCTACGCCCGGGCGGTTCGCGCATGGATCCATCGACGACGCGGCGAGGCGGCGCGCGCGCTCGCCGCGCTCGAGGGGGCGAGCGAGGCCGGGCTGCTCGGCGCGCGCGTGCGACGTCTCCGCGCCGAGGCGCTGCTGGCTGGCGATCCGCCCGACGCCACGGCCGCGCGGCACGAGCTGAGCGCGGGCGTCTGGCGCCTCGTGCAGCTGGGCGCGCCCGACGAGCTCGGACGCGCCTACCTCGCGATGGCGGAGGTCGAGGCCTCCACGCCCGAGGGGGGAGCGCGCGCCGCGCAGTGGCTCGCACGGGCGCACCCTCTGTTGCAATCCTCCGGAACGCGCTTCGACCAGGAGCGGCTCCGTCGCGCCTTCCGTCGCTTCGGTCGACGCGCGATCGATCGGCTGGTCGACGAGGACCTCGAGCGCTGCCTCGAGGGGGTGAGGGCCGGCTCGTCCAGGGCGCTCGACCTGTCGCGGGCGGCGGCGGAGCAGCGCGCGGACGGGGCCGATCCGAGCGAGGTCGAGCGGGAGCTCGTCGACGCGCTCGAGGAGACCCGGGACCGCCAGGAGCAGCTCATCGGGTCGCTCGAGGCCGCCCTCGTGGACAAGGAGCGCACGGGACAGCTCGTCGAGGTGGTGCGCGCGCTCTTCCTGCTCTCCACCGTGGAACAGCTCGACGGCGAGCTGCCGCGGCTCGCGTTGAGGCTGGGTGGGGCGACGGCCAGCCTGCTGCGCGCGGGCGAGGCGGGGTTCGAGACGCTGACACGCACGTCCGAGCGCGCGCCCGGCGCGAGGGGCATCGAGCCCGCGCTGCGAGACGCCCTGCGCGTGGGCGCGGCCCGCATCGTCGGCACGGAGGAGCGCAAGCTCGCGCTGATCCCGATTCGCTTCGCGGAGGGGGATCGGGTGGTGGTCCTCCTCCGGAGCGCGTCGCGCGCGGCGCATCCGCAGGGCAGCGCGGAGCGCCTGAGCGTGCTCGGCTCGGCCGCGAGCGCGGCCTACGAGCGGGCTCGCTCCGCGCGCGCGGTCGAGGAGGCGGCGGCGCGCGACGCGGCCACGCTGGAGGCCATCCGCGAGGGCATCCTGACCCTCGACGCGCGAGGCGTCGTGCAGGCCGCGAACGGCGCCGCCGCGAGCCTCGTCGGCTTGTCGCAGGACGACATCCAGGGCCAGCGGCTGCGAGAGCTCCGCGGGCTCGGGGCGCTGGCCGAGGCGGTGGAGCGCGCGGTCGAAGACGAGACCGTCGCCCTCCCCCACGTCGACGTGCTGGTCCGCGCGCGCCGCTACGCGGGCGGCGTGGTCGCGACGCTCCAGGAGCTGGGCAAGGCGCGCCAGCGAGCGCTCGAGCTGGTCGGGTCGGCCGCGCGCTTCACCTTCGACGATCTCGTCGGGCGTCACCCCGCGTTCCTCGACGCGGTCGCCGACGCGCGGCGCGTCGCGGCGGTGGACGTGCCAGTCCTGATCACGGGCGAGAGCGGGACGGGCAAGGAGCTGCTCGCGCAGGCGATCCACAACGCCTCTCCGCGCGCCAACCACCCCTTCGTCGGGGTCAACGTGGCGGCCATCCCGCGCGAGCTGCTCGAGAGCGAGCTGTTCGGCTACGAGCGAGGCGCCTTCACGGGCGCGCGCGCGCGCGGTCACGCCGGCCGCTTCGAGCTCGCAGACCAGGGCACGCTGCTCCTCGACGAGATCGGCGACATGCCCTACGAGATGCAAGCCAAGCTGCTGCGCGTGCTCCAGGAGCGAACGGTCACGCGCCTGGGCGGTACGCGGGCCATCCCGGTCCGCGCGCGCGTGGTGGCCACGACGCACCGCGATCTCGAGGAGGCGATCCGCCAGGGTACGTTCCGGCTCGACCTCTTCTACCGACTCCGCGTCGTGCACCTGCGCTTGCCCGCGCTCCGCGAGCGCGCGAGCGACGTGCGCCTGCTGATCGACCACCACCTGGCGCGCTGGGCGTCGCGCAACGGCCGCGCGCCCCTGACGGTCGAGCCACGCGTGATGGAGCGCCTCGAGCAGTACGCGTGGCCCGGCAACGTGCGCGAGCTGGCGAACCTCGTCGAGGGCGTCGCCAGCCTCCTGCCGAGCGACGCGACCCGAATCACCAAGATGCCGACTCTGCTCGGCCGCGCGCGCGGCTCCTCGGCGCCGGCCCCCGATCCCGAAGCGGGCGGCGACGACATCCTGCCGCTCGCGGACCTCGAGAAGCGAGCCTTGCAACGCGCCCTGTCGGCCTGCGACGGCAACATCGCGCAGGCGGCGCGCGCGCTCGGGATCGCGCGGGGCACCTTCTACAACAAGATGAATCGCTACGGCCTGCGCTGAACGGGTCTCCGCGCGGCTCGTCGGCCCGCGCGCCGAGGAGCGAGGGCTCGCGTCACGCGCGCGGGGCGAACCAGAGGAGCCACGCGACGGCGGCGAGCACGGCGAGCGCGAGGATCACGGCGACCCACAGCGCCGAGCGCGCGCGGGCTGGCGCGGAAGGACGAAGTGACTCGGGGGCCGGGGCATCGTCGAAGGATGGGGGCGGCAGCGAGCCGACCGGTTGGGGCGGCGGGAGCGAGGTGGCGAGCGGCGCGCGCGCCTCTGCGTCCGAGGCCGCGACGCTGCCGACGACGCTGTCTTCGGAGGCGCTGTCTTCGATGGCGCTGTCTTCGATGGCGCTGTCTTCGGAGGCACTGCCTTCGGAGGCACTGTCTTCGGGCGCGCGGGCGTCTGCCGGCTCGCCCGCCGCCGCCGCGCCCACGCCGTCCTCGCGCTCCAGCAGCTCGAGCATCTCCGGCTGCACCACCCGCGCGCGCGTGGGCTCGTCCTGCTCTTCCTCTTCTTCGTCGTCGTCGTCGACCGCGCCCGGCTCCGGGTCGTCGAGGTCGCGCATCGTCTGCAGCAGCGCCTCGCTCACCACCCCCACGCGGGTGCTCTCCTCTTCTTCTTCCTCGTCGTCGTCGTCGAGTCCGAACTCGGCCGGATCCACCGGCGCGTAGAGGCGGCGCGCGGGGGCGGCGGGCTCGGCCCCCTCGTCGTCGAGCTCGAGGGCAGGCGCGTCCTCCTCGACCTCCGGCGCGGGTTCGGGGGTGACGGGGACGGCGGGCGGCTTCACCTCACGCGGCGGCGGCACGATCGAGTCCGGCGCGACGCCCGCCCAGTCCTCGGCCGAGAAGAAGCCCTCGTCATCTTGCTCGCTCGGCGCCTCCACGGGGTCCGACGAACCCTCTGCGGGCGCCGGCTGGAAGCGCGCCCCCACCGGCAAGGGGTGGGTCCTCAGCTCTCCGAGGGTGAGCAGGGTCTTTCGCAGCGTCTGCTGCAGCTCGTCGGCCTTGGCGAAGCGCGCCGAGCGATCGGGGTGGAGCGCGCGATCGAGCACGCTCGCCAGCTCGGAGCCGGCGAAGGGCGCGTGCGCGCCGAGGGCCTCGACGTCCCCGGCCGCGACCTCGCGACGGAGGCTCCGCTCGTCGTGCCCAGCGAAGGGCGCGCGGCCGGAGAGCATCGCGTACAGCACGGACGCGGCGGAGTAGACGTCCGAGGCGGGGCTCGCGAGCTCCTCGCGGCTCGCCTGCTCGGGGGAGGCGTAGGCGAGGCTGGCCAGCTCCAGCTCGTCGGCCCACGCCGCGCGCGCCGCGCGAAACGGGGCGGCGTTGACGGCGAGGTGGATCAGCCTGGGCGTGACGCCGCCGAGCCGCTCGAGCACGATCACGTTGTGCGGGCAGACGTCGCCGTGGCTCAGCCCATGCCGATGCAGCGCGCCGAGACCGCCGAGCAGCTCGGCGACGAGTCGGATGGCCTGCTCGACCGTGAGGGCGGGCTCGGCGGCGAGCCGCGCGTCGAGGCTCTCGCCTTCGACCAGCGCCTGGACGAGGTAGACGTCGCCCGTCGACTCGTCATGCCCGCCGCCCCGGAGACGGGCCAGGGCGGGGCTCGACGCGCGCTGCACGACGCGCGCCTCCACCAGGGCCTCGAGGCGCTCTCTCGCCTCGCTGAGCGAGTCGCTCGTCGCGCGGCTCACGAGCACCCGGTCTCCAGACTTCTTGTCCGAGCCCTCGTGCACGGTGCCGGCGCCGTCGTCCCGCAGGACGTTCTCGAGCGCGTATCGGTCAGCCAACTGCGCCATTCCCGGTCTGCGAGCATACCAGGCCCGCGCCTGGTGACGCGACTCTCAACGCGCGCGTTCTGCGATCGCCTCGACGCGGCGGAGGAGCTCGCGGGGGAAGACGCGACCGGCCAGGCGCTGTCGGGTCTGGTCCGCCACCGATTGCCATTCGGCGCGGTGCGGCTCGACGTCGACCGGCTGGATGCCGTGGCGGGTCAGCGCCGTGAACGCGCGCTCGTCGGCGCGGCGCGTCTGCTGGAGGAAGCGCTCGTGGTTGGCCGCGGCGATCTCGAAGAGCGCGGCGCGATCGGCGGCCGAGAGCTGGTCGAGGAAGCTCTGGCGGATGACCATGCCGCCCACGAGGAAGCCGTCCGACTGGGCCGTGGCGTACTGGAGCGACGTGAACCACTGCAAGCCCGCGACCGCGAGCGCCGTGCCGGGCGCGGCGTCGATCATCCCGGTCCGCAGCCCCCCGAAGACCTCGCCGACCCCGAGCGGCACGCCGTTGGCGCCGACCACGGAGAGCATCTGCCGGAAGACGGCGTCCGTGCGCGGCACCCAGGGGCGCATGCGGCGCAGATCGGTCGGGCGACGGATGGGCTCCTGCGAGAACAGCCGGACGCGCCCGGCGTCTCCCCAGCCGAGCAGCCCGTAGCCCTCCCCCTCGAGCGCGCGGGCCAGCTCCGGCCCGATCTCCCGGCGCACCGCGTCCACCTGCGCGTAGCTCGAGAAGATGCCCGGGACCTGCATCACCAGGACCGGGCGATAGATGACCGACAGCCCCGTGGACGTCAGGCTCGCCGCGTCGAGCGAGCCGATGCGCATGCGCCGCACCATCGTGCGCTCGTCGCCCATCGATCCGCCCCAGTACATGCGCACCTGGAGGCGGCCCTCCGTGCGCTCGGCGAGCATCTGGTTCCAGCGCGCCATGCCGCGCCGACCGATCGCGGTGCGCGGCATCAGCGAGCCGAGGCGAAGGACGTGCTGCGCCTCGTCCTGCTGGGCGCCGACGTGGGGCGGGGTCAGCGCGGCGAGGATCGCGAGCGCGATCGGCGCGGCGAGGCGGGCGAGGCGTGGGAAGCTCACCGCGCCAGCCTACCCCCCGCGAGCAGCACCGCCCAGAGCTCCGGCGCGAGCTGGAAGTGGACGAGCCCCAGCCGAACGCGCCCGTCCGGATGGAAGACCGTCGCGTGCCGGCCCTCGGGCAGCACGCGCACCTTCTGCAGCGGCAGCCCCATGCCGACTCCGAGCCACTTGAGCGCCGCCTCCTTCCCCGCGAAGGCGAGGCAGCGCGCGAGCACCGGGTCGGGCTCCCAGGCGCTCCACGCGGCCAGCTCGCCCGCGGCGAAGGCCTCGGCCGCGAAGGCGTCGGAGAGCGGCTCGCGCTCGACCAGGTCGACGCCGAGCGGCGCGCGGGACGCCGCGGCGAGGGCCCACCCGCCGGCGTGCGTGATCGACAGCTCCACGCCCGGACGGCTCACGGTGGGCTTGCCCTGCGCGTCGGCGTCCACGCGCAGGGTCTGCCGCGTGTTCGCCTCGAGCAGGTTCGCCTCGAGCAGGTGCGCCTCGAGCAGGTGCGCCTCGAGCGCGCGATGGGCGGCGCGGCGGCCGGCCACGAACGTCGCCCGTCGTCGCTCGGTCGCGTCCGGGCCCAGACGGTCGAGCTCGGCCGGCGGCGCTCCCTCTTCCCCGATCCGCGCGGTGCCCCAGCTGACGCCGGGCACCTCGGGCGGGGGGGTCACTCGCCCTCGGTGATGCGTCGCAGGTGAAGGCCGCGGATCTCCATCAGCAGCTCGCCGTCCTCCGAGGCCACGTCGATGTCGTAGTAGACGTCGGGATCGTCGACGCGGGTGACCTCGGCGCGGACCCGCGCGCCCTCCCCGCGCCGGCGCGGCCGCCCCATCCGGAGCCGCTCGAGCCCGTACGGGATCGACACGCAGCCCTGCCCGAGGCCGTCCCAGTTGGCCGCGATCTGGAAGGCGGTGTCCATCATCAGCGGGTCGACCTGGAAGAGCGGGAAGCTGGTCCGGTCGCTCACGTCGCGCTGCCGCGGGGCGCGGATCCGCCCGACGATCACCCGGTCGCGCACCTGGATCCACTCCCCCCGCGAGTAGAGCGGGCCCAACGTCACCGGCGCGCGCGCCATGTGGAAGAAGGAGCGGGCCTTCGCCGTGCCCTCGAGCTCCTCGATCACGCGCGGCTCGACGACCGCGCTCCCGCGCAGACGCAGCCGGAAGCGCGCCGCGTGGTGCACGCGCTCCTCGAGGTGCCGACCGTGGAGCGTCAGCCGCGAGCGAGACTCGCTGCGGACGAGCGCGTCCTGTGCCCCGTCCGCCTCGACCACCGCGCGGGCGCGGAGCACCAGCGGGCGCTCTCGGAAGAGCTTGGCGGGGGTCTGGATGCGGACGTCGTAGGCCGCCTCGACCTCCATGCCGGGCACGCAGAGCGCGGCCACCTCGGCGAGCAGCTCGCACCCGAAGGTCGCGGGGAGGATGGGCACACCATGCAAGCGGTGCTGCTCGATGAAGGCGTCCCGCTCGGCCTCCAGCCGGCGCTCGATCACGACCCGGCCCGGCTCCCGCTCCAGCACCTGGTCGACGAGGGGCCAGGCGCCCTCCACGAAGGGGCGCCCGAGGTCGTCGACCTCCAGCGCGCCGCTCTCGTCGTGCTCGGCCTGACGGCCCAGGAACGGCCAGTCGTGCAGCATGCGCTCCTCGAACACCACGACCTCCGAGCTCGCCCCGGCCGTCCACTCACGCAGGAACCAGTACAGGCCCTCTTCGACGCTGATCGAGGTGATGCCCGTCGAGCGCAGCAGCTCCTTCAGGTCGGGATCCTCGACCGCGGCGCCGACCGAGTCCCACGCCGTCCAGTCGACGGTGACGAAGCGGGCGCCGCGTCGATCGACGCGCCCGGCCGACGCGATCATCGCCGCCATCAGCGCGTTGGCCGCGCAGTAGTCGGCCTGACCGCGGTTGCCGAAGCGACCGGCGCCCGAGCCGAAGCCGAGCACGATCTTCAGCGGGTCCTCGCGGGTGGCGTCGAGCAGGTTCGCGAGCGCCGCGCCCTTCACCGCGAGCGTCGCGTCGACCTTCGCCGGCTCCTTCCGCGACGCGAGCGTCGACCACTGCACCATCGCGCCGTGCGCCAGACCCGTGATCGGCCCGAGCCGCGCGCGCACGTCCGCGAGGAGCGCGTCGACGGCGCCCCGGTCGGTCACGTCGCACTCCGCGTACTCGAGCGGCAGGTCGTCGGCGACGGCGCGCTGCAAGTTCTCATGCAGCTCGCGCTGCTTCTCCAGCGCCGCGATCTCGGCGCGCAGCCGTCGGGGGGACGCGCTCGGATCCTCCCGCCGCCGCGCCAGCATGTGCTCGCGCCCGAAGGCCTCGAAGGCCTCGTCGTCGAGCTGCAGGAAGGGCGCGTCGGCGACCGGCAGGGGCGTGCGACCCGTCACGACCACGCGCGCGCCCAACCTCGCCAGCGCGGTCGCGCACTCGAAGACGACGCCGCGCCCGCCGCCGCTGACCACCACGACGTCGTCCGGCTCGACGGCGCGCCGCGGCGCGTCCTCACCGAGCGGCAGGCGGCGCAGCCGCGGCACCAGCCGGCGCCCCGCCCACGCCACCTCGAGCTGGTCGTTGCCGTCCTCGAGCTCTCGCACGACGACCTCGGCCACGGTCTCCGGATCCTCGTGGGGGTCGAAGTCGACGCCGCGGCAGAGGCTCGCGGGCAGCTCCTGCTTCAGGCCCTTGGCGAGGCCGAGCAGCGCCGCGCCCGCCAGGTCCCCCTCCCCTGCGCCGCCCAGGCCGAGGTCGCCGCCAAGGCTGGTCACGGCGACGTAGAAGGCGCCCGCGGGGCGCGCGCGGGTGAAGCGCTCGTAGACGGGCCTCAGCGTGCGGAGCGCGCGACGCGTCGCCTCGCTGGCGCGCTGATGGAGCCCCTCGGGGCCGCGGACCCCGAAGGTGGACAGGTCGACGATGCCGTCGGCGGGCGACGCGGCGTCCGGCTCCGAGCCGAGCACCACGACCCGCGCGTGACGTTGCTCGAGGGCCGCGCCGACCGCGCGCCAGAGGCCGCCGTCGTCCGGGAGGATCCAGACGGTGTGACCCGCGACCGGCGCGCGCGGCGTCCGGGCGCCCAGCGAGACCGAGGTCAGCTCGACCTCGAAGCGATCCGCGAGCGGGTCGCGCGCGGGCAGACGCGCCTGCGGGAGGCCGCGCGCCCGCTCACTCCGATCCGCGGCTGGCGTCGGCGCCTCCTCGAGCAGCACGTGGTAGTTGATGCCGCCCAGCCCGAAGGCGCTCACGCCGGCGCGGCGCATCTTGCCCTCCGGCATCACCCAGCCGCGCGCGTGCGCCGGCAGACGCAGCGGCCCTGCCATCAGCTCGGGGCTCGGATCCTCGCCCAGCGTGGGCGGCAGGACGCCTTCACGCACCGCGAGCGCCGTCTTGACGATGCCGACCATGCCCGCGGCCGAGCTCAGGTGCCCCACCTGGGACTTCACCGTCCCGACGGTCAGCGGCGTGGTGGGATCGCGGTCGCCGTAGGTCGCGGCGTAGGAGTGGATCTCGGTCTCGTCGCCGAGCCGCGTCCCCGTCCCGTGCGCCTCCACCAGATCCACCTCGCGCGGGCTCCAGCCGCCGAGCGCGAGCGCGCGTCGGATCGCGCGCTGCTCGCCCTCGCTGTTGGGCGCGAAGATGCTCAACCCCGCGCCGTCGCTGGACACGCCGATGCCGCGGATCACCGCGTGCACCCGCGCGCCGCGCGCCTGGGCGTCGCTCAGCCGCTCGAGCACCACGGCGGCCGCCCCCTCCCCGGGCACGAAGCCGTCCGCGCCGAGGTGGAACGGCGGGGCGCCGCGCGGCGAGAGCGCGCCGAGGATGCTGAGCACGATGTAGTACTCGGGGAGCAGGTTGAAGGCGACGCCGATGGCGACCGCCGCGTCGACCTCGCGCCGCGCGAGCTTCCGCGCGCTCCGCTCGATCGCGGCCATCGACGAGGCGCACGCGGCGTCCACCGAGAGCACGGGGCCGGTCAGCCCCCAGAAGCGGGCCACGTGCGCGGCGCACTCCAGGCTCGTGCGCGCGCCCAGCGCGTGGCCCCCGTAGCGCGGGCCGGAGAACGCCGCGCGCGCCGCGCCGACCACCGCCTGGACCTGCGCCTCGTCGAAGTCGGACTCACGCATGGCCTGAGCGACGAGCGCGACGTGACCGGCGAACAGCGCGCGCTTCTCGAGCTCCGCCTCCGCCCAGCGGAGCGAGAGCTGCCCCGCCGTCACGGCGACGCGGCTCCGGCTCCAGCCCTCCACCCCGCCCGCGTCCTCGATCGCCTGCTCCGCGGACACCATCGAGAGGAGCACCGCGGGGTCGACCTCACCGAGGGCCGCGGGCGACAGGCGGAAGCGCGCGGGATCGGGATCGGGCAGCTTCACCGGCGCGGCGAGGCGGGTCTTGAGGATCGCGCCGAGCTCCTCCGAGGCGCCGATGAAGGAGTCGACGTCCCAGCGGCTCGCCGGAAGATCGCCGATGGACTCGACGCGCTGGAGCACGTTCTGCCAGAACGCGTCGACGTCGTCGGCCCCCGGCGCGACGAGCCCGAGGCCGGTGATCGCGAGCGGCTCGGGCCGGTCGGCGGCCTCGATCCGGGGTCCTGTGCTGGGCGGCGGCTGCGACGGAGACGGATGCGCGCCGGGCGCGGAGACGACGGCGTGGTACGCGCGGCCGGCCAGCCCGGCGTCGCTGACGCCCGCGCGCGCGTCGGGGGGCAGCGCCAGGTCGGTGGCGCCGACGCGGAGCCCGGGCGGCAGGTCCTCGCGCGCGGCGCCCCCCAGCGCTGAAGGCGAGAGCGGCGGAGCGTGCAAGCTCCCCGCCTCGAGCGCCATCAGCGCGTCGAGGGTCGCGGCGAGACCGGAGGCGGGGCCGAGGTGCCCGAAGATCGCCGCGTGACACGCCAGCGGGAGGCCTCCTTCGCGGGCCGCGCTCCCGAAGACGTCGGCGAGGGCGGCGCCCTCGTCGCGCTCGACGCTCGCCATGCCCGAGGCGCGGGAGGCGACGAAGGCGGCCTCCTCGGCCGGGACGCCAGCGAGCTCGAAGGCGGCGGAGCAGGCGTGGGCGACGGCGTCGCGCAGGCGTCGACGCCCACGGCGGGGCAGCGTCGCGCCGGCGACGGCCTCGATCCATCCGCGGGTCCGCGCGTCGGGGACCGCGCCCCGCTCCACCGCGCCTCGGTCCAGGACCAGGGCCACCGCGCCTTCGCCGAGGAGCGCGCCCTGGGAGTCGGCGGCGAAGGGCCGCGGCGAGTCCGCGCCCAGCAAGCCGCGATGCGCCAGGGCGAGCATGCCCGAGGGGGTGAGCATGGGAGAGACCGCGGCGACCAGGGCCACGTCGCAGGCCCCGTCCGCGAGGTCTTCCATCGCCGCCTCGATCGCGGCGAGCGAGGAGGCGGTCGAGCCGTCGATGGCGACGTGGCCGCCGCGAAGGTCCCAGAGGTTGCAGATGCGGCCGGCGAGGATGCTCGCCGAGCTCATCATGCTGTCCGGCTCGACGGGGGGCGCGAGGAGGTTGAAGAGGCTGTCGACGTAGTCGCTGACCTCCTCGGCGCGCTCGGGTGCGTGGGCCCGCAGCGCCTCGGCGACGGGGCGCGCCAGCTCGTGCCGCCGGATGCGCCGGCCGTGGTCGGTGCGGGGATCCGGTCCGAGCGTGGTGGCCGCGAGGTACACGCGAACGCGCTCCCCCATCGGGCTGCGAGGCTCGACGCCCGCGTCGCGGAGCGCGCTCGCCATGACCTCGAGCGCCACCTTCTCCATCGCGTGCATGCGCGCCACCGAGAGCGGCGGCAGCTTGAGGGAGCGCCAGTCGACCTCGGGCTCGCCGAGGGTCGCGCCCCGCTCGCAGCGGGCGTGACCGGGCGGCATCTCGGGCTCGAACACCTCCCAGCTCCAGCGCAGCTCCGGCAGCCGCTCGAAGCTGGGCTCGCCCGATCGGAGCCGCTCGCGCAGCGCCTGCTCCCCGCGCGCGCCCGGCAGCCACGCGGACCACCCGATGACGCGCGCTACCATCCGACGTCCTCGCCAGGCAGGATCGTGCCGCTCAACCGGCGCGAGAGGTGTTGCCAGCGGGCCACCGACTCGCCCCCGCGGCGCACGTCGAGGGCGGGCGCTCCCACGGCGACGCCCTCGATGCCCTCGACGACGCCCACGCAGCGTCCGTCCGGGAGATACAGCCACGCGTCGGCGAGGGCCCGCCCGCCGCTCCGAGGTCGGACCTGCGCGACGACCCGCAGCGCTCCGCCGCCCTCGGGGACGACGTCGAGGCGCATACGCGCGACGCGCCGCACGAGGTGCGAGACGCCGAGGAGATGCGCCCACGCGAGCGCGGCGTGCCAGAGCCCCAGCTCCACCATGTCCGCGGCGCGGCGACGCCACGGCTCGGTGGCCAGGGTGTGCTCGCCGATGACGAGGTCCCAGCGTGGCGCGTGCGCCCAGCCGCGGGAGACGGGCGCGGGCCGACCGAGCTCTTCGCCGAGCGCGCTCGCGTTCAACCCGGTCGGCGACGCCTCGAAGACGGGGACGAGCTCGGGCGCGAGACCCGGCGCGTTCGGTCCGGTCGCGTCGACGATCTTCCACGTCAGGCAGGCGGTCCCCTCGCAGCACACGCGCACGCGCGGCTCGGTCCGCTCCTCGCGCTCGATCTTCAGGGTGAGCCGGCCCGCCTCGGGGACCAACGCCGGGTGGTCGAGACGCAGGTCCGCCAGAGCGACCGGCGCCTGCTGGGACGCGGCGCCGAGCGCGAGCTCGATCAGCCGGCCGTCGGAGACGACCCGCGCGCTCGGATCATGGGGAGAGGGCGCGGTGCCCTCGCTCCGCGGCGTGAAGGTCGCGCTCGCGATCTCGGTGGCCGGCCAGTCCGGGCCGGGGCGCGCGGGAGGCAGGCTCGACGGCGGAGGCGCCGCGCCGCGCAGGCGCGCGCGGAAATATTCGGTCAGATCCCCGAGCGTGCGGTGGTCGCGGAGGACGAAGTCCAGATCCGGCGCGAGCAGGAGGGACTCCCGCACCTGCGTGAGCACCGCCACTTGTTTCACCGTGTCGATGCCGAGGTCCGCCTCCAGCTCGAGATCTTCGCCCAGCATCTCCTCCGGGTAGCCCGTGCGCTCGGCGAACGCGCGCCGCAGCAGCCCGCCCACCTCGCTGCTCGGCGCGGCCGGCAGGCTCGACCTGCGCTCTCGTCGCGCGGGCGAGCGCCGCGTGCCGCCGAGGCGCCCGACGAAATAGTCGACGAGGTGCCCCAGCGTGGGGTGCACGCGCAGCTCGAACGTCTCGTCGACGTCGAGCCCGATCGAGGCCCGGACCTCGGAGAGAACCGCTACTTGTTTGACCGTATCGATACCGAGATCCGCCTCGAGGTCGAGGTCACTCTCGAGCATCTCCTCCGGGTAACCGGTGCGCCGGGCGAACGCCGCCACGAGCCGCCGCCGCATGTCCGCGCGGAGCGTGCCCGGCGTGTGCGAGGGCGGCCAGCTCGAGCGCGTGCGAGGTGGACGGCTCGTCACGTCGCGGAGCGCCCGCGCCGCATCAGTGACCCGCCCCACGAAGTAGTGGGCGAGCGCGCCGAGGGTCGGGTGACGGCGCAGCTCGAAGGTGTCGTCGCGCGGAAGGCCCAGCTCCTCGCGGAGGGCCGAGAGCACGGCGACCTGCTTGACGGTGTCGATCCCCAGGTCCGCCTCGAGGTCGAGGCCCGGCTCCAGCATCTCCACCGGGTAGCCCGTCCGCTCCGAGAAGGCGCGGCGAAGCCGGTCCGCGAGCCCCTTCTCGGCCAGCGCCGCGCTCGACAGGTTGGGCGGGAAGGCGCCCACGCTCTCTCGTGTGCCGGAGGTCGGCGCGTCAACCGCGTTCGCCTGCATGCGCGCCTCGAGGTAGAGGGCCAGCGACGCGAGGGTGGGATGGTCCCGCGGCACGAAGGCCGGGTCGAGGCTCAGGCCGAGCGCCTCTCGGAGCTCGCCGAGCACCGCGACCTGCTTGACCGTGTCGATGCCGAGGTCGGCCTCGAGGTCGAGCTCGCCCTCGAGCATCTCGGTGGGGTAGCCGGTGCGGCCCGCGAAGGCCTCGCGGAGCTTGGCCTCGAGCTCGCGCGCGGTCATCGGTGCCACGTCGTCGGGCGGGGGCCGACTGGGGACGAAACGCGCGCGCGCGTCGACCCTGGCCGGGCGCTGCGACGGCGCTCGGACGGGCGGGCGCCGATCGGTGGGCGCCTCGCTCGGGAACCGGACCGGCGCGTTGACGGCCAGGCGGACGGCCTCCGCCTCGGGCTCGCCGAGGGCCTCGTCGATGAGGTCGCGGATGCCGCGCAGCAAGCGGAGCAGATCCTCGCGGCTCGGGGTGGGCCCGGACCGGCCGGCCACCCGCGCCAGCTCGGCCACCGTCGCGGTGGCCTCTCGGAGAGCGCGCTCCTCCGGCTCGCGGGCGGGCGCGGCGTCGGTGTCGGATGGCTCGGGCGTGGGCGGAGCGGTCCCCACCGGCATCACCCCCGAGCTGGCGCGCTTGCGCCGAACCCCGGGCCAGCCCGTCAGGTGACCGTGCACGTCGAGACACGCGAGCGCGCGCGCCGCCGACTCCAGCTCGCCCACCTTCGGATGCATCGTGGCTTGCGCGACGTGATCGCGCCCCTCGAGGATCGCCTCGGTGAAGGTGGTGAGCGGCCACTTCGGACCGCACTCCACGAACAGACGCCCATCCGCGCGCCACGCCCCCTCGATCGCCGCCCGGAGCCGCACCGGCTCGACGAACTGCCGCGCGAGGTGCTCGGGCATCGCGTCGGGTCGCACGGCCGAGAGCGGCGCGCCCGTGATGGTCGACCAGATCGGGAGCGCCGGCTCCTGGAAGCGCAGCGTGGCGAGCGCGGCCTGGTAGGACGGCATCGCGTCCGCGATCAGCGCGCTGTGGTAGCCGTGCGAGACCGCGAGCACCGAGTGCTCGATGCCGGAGTCCGCGAGCCGGGTCACCAGGATGTCGAGGGCGCGCCGGTCCGCGCTGACGATGCACGCGCCCGGGCCGTTGTCGGCCGCGATGGCGGCGTAGCCCGACAGACCCACGAGGAGCGGACGCACACGCGCCTCGTCGGCGCGGATGGAGATCATGCGACCCGGGTCTTCGCGCTCGAGCGCGAGCACGGCCAGCGTGCGCTCCCAGACGGCGCGCAAGCCGTCGCGCACCGAGAGGCTCCGCGCCACGACGAGCGCCGACAGCTCGCCCGCGCTCTGGCCCACCAGGGCGAACGGCGAGAGCCCGCGTTCGGCGAGCATCCGGTGCAGCGCGACGTTGATGGCCATCACCGCGCAGTGGATGTCCTCGTCGTTTTGCGCCCACGCGTCCGGCGCGTCGGTCCAGATGGACCCGGTGAGGCGACGCCCCGTCATCTCGTGGTAGGCGTCGTCGTACTCCTCGATGAGGGCCCGGAAGACGGGCTCCGCCGCCGCGAGCGCGCGGCCCATGTTGGCGTACTGCGAGCCCTGCCCCGGGAAGGTCGCGACGACCGGGGCGCCCGCCTGCGCGACGTAGACCCCCTGCGCGTGAAGGAACCCGAACCCCGCGCCACGCTGGGCCGCGTCGGAGAGCATGGCCACGCGGCGCGCCAGCGCGTCGGCCGACGGGGCGACGATGGCCGCGCGCAGCGGGCCCCCGCCCCGGGGCGCGGCGAGGGCCTCGGCGCCTCCCTCCGCGAAGCCGCGCGCGAGGGCCTCGAAGTGGCGGACCAGCTCCTCGGGCGTCGCGCCGGACGCGCGCGCCACGGCGGGCAGCCGGCTCGGCGCGTCGGTGCGCAGGGCGACCGGCGCCGCGTCCCCCGGCGCCGCGTCCGGCTCGATGGCCAGCTGACCCGCGGCGCGCTCCCGATGCTCTTCGACGATCACGTGCATGTTCGCGCCGCCGACCCCGAACGAGCTGACCCCCGCTCGCCGGAGCCCGCCCGGCGGGCGGTCCCAGCGGGTCATCTCTCGCACCACGGCGATGCGGCCGCCCGCGAAGTCGATCTTCGGGTTGGGCGCGGCGACCTTGAGCGACGCGGGGATCACCCCGTCCCGTACGGCGAGCGTCGCCTTGACGAGCCCCGGCACGCCCGCCGCCGCGTTCAGGTGGCCGATGTTCGACTTCACCGATCCGATGCGGAGCGGCGCCTCGCGCGGCGCCCCGTGCGCGTCGCTGGCGAACGCCTCGGCGCAGGCGTTGGCCTCGACCACGTCTCCGAGCGCCGTGCCCGTGCCGTGACACTCCACGTAGCCGATGTCCGCGCCGGCCAGCTGCGCCTCGGCGAGCGCCTGGCGCATCGAGGCGGCCTCGCCCTCCTGCGTCGGCGCGAGCACCGACCGGCCCTTGCCGTCGCTCGACCCGCTGACGGAGCGGATCACCGCGTGCACGCGCTGCCCGTCGCGGAGCGCGTCGTCGAGGCGCCGCAGCACGAAGACGCCGCCGCCCTCGCCGGGGATGAAGCCATCGGCCGCCGCGTCGAAGGGCGTGCTCCCGGTGGCGCTCAGCGCGTTGAAGCGACACGCCCCGACGAAGAACTCCGGCTGCATGTCCGCCCACACCCCGCCGGTGAGCGCCCAGTCCGCGGTGCGGTGCCGGAGCGCCTGCACGGCCGCGTGCACGGCCGCGTGGGTGGAGGCGCAGGCGGCGTCGACCACGAAGTGCGCGCCCTTCAGATCGAAGCGCCTCGCGATCCGCCCCGCGTTCAGGCTGCCGAGGTAGCCCGTCAGCGTGTCTTCCGTGAGCGGGGGCAGCCCCTCGTTGAAGCGCGCCGCGGCCGCGGCCGAGATCCGCGCGACCTCCTCGGGCCGAGCGCCCTGCTCGACGAGCGCCTCTTCGAGCTCCGCGCGGACCTCGCGGAAGTTGACCCGCACGTCGGCCAGGAACTTCTTCCCCTGGTAGGGGAGGAAGGCCAGCATGACGGCGACCTTCTCCCGCGCACCCCAGTCGTCGACGTCCACGCCCGCGTCGGCGAGCGCCTCCTCCGCCGCGCGGAGACAGACCAGGTGCCCGGGGTCGAGCGTCTCGAGGGCGCTGGGCGGGATCCCCCACGCCGGGTCGAGCTCGGGGAAGCGGTCCAGGAAGCAGCCGAGCCGGGTGTAGCTCTTGTCATCCGCCCCCCCGCCCGGCGCGTAGTGCGCCTCGACGTCCCAGCGCTCCTCGGGCACCTCGCGCGTGGCGTCATAGCCCTCGAGGAGGCGCTGCCAGAAGGAGGGCACGTCGTCCGCGCCGGGGAAGAGCCCACCCATGCCGACGATGGCGATGGGCTCGAGGGCGGGCGTCGGGCGGCGCCGGGGCGAGGTCGACGCCCGTTTGCCGGGCGCGTGGAGAGACGGATCGAAGCGCTCGAGCACCGCGTGGTAGTCGACCCCGCCGAAGCTGAACGCGCTGACGCCGGCCCGCAGCGGGCCCGGCCCCTCGAGCGGCACGTTCTCGCGCGGGACCTCGAAGCCGCTCGCGGCCAGGGCCTCGCTCCCGGTCTCGAAGCCCACCTGCGCCGGCAGGACGCGGTGCTTCAGCGCGAGCGCGGCCCGCAGGAGGCCGACCGCCCCCGCCGCACCCCGCAGGTGACCGAGCGCGGCCTTGCCGCTCGTGACCCAGGCGCCGCGGGGCGCGAGCTGGCTGAGGGCCAGCAGCTCGCTTCGATCCCCGACCACGGTGCCCGTGGCGTGGCACTCCACGAAGCGGAGCGTCTTCGGGTCGATCCCCGCGTCGTCGTAGGCGCGCCGCATCGCGAGGGCCTGGCCGTCCGGATCGGGGGCGAGGAGCGAGCGCGAGCGTCCGTCGGAGGCGCCGCCGACCCCGCGGACCACGGCCCAGACCTCGTCGTCGTCGCGGAGGGCGTCCTCGAGCCGCTTGAGCGCGAACATCGCCACGCCCTCGCCGAGCAGCGTGCCCTGCGCGCGCGCGTCGAACGGGTTGACGTCCCCGGCCGAGAGGCCGCCCAGGCGGCTGAACGCGATCAGCTCGAGCGGCGTCAACAGCTCGCTCGCGCCCCCCACGAGCGCGAGGTCCAGCGTCCCGTCCCGGAGCGCGCGCACCCCGACCTCGAGCGCCGCGAGCGCCGACGCGAAGCCAGCGTCGACGGCGTAGTGCAGGCCGCGGAGATCGTAGATCATCGACAGGCGCCCGCCCGCCACCGAGGAGGGGGTGTTGACGATCGTGTCGTCCGTCACCGGACCGAGGCGCGCGTCGAGCCTCGCGCGGACCGTCTCCACGAGCCCGAGGTCTCGCCCGCCGGCGCTCAGCGCCGCGCGCAGCGCCTCCTCGATCTGCGGCATGCGAATTCGGAGCGCCGCGTCGCGCTGCCACCCGAACCCGGTGGCGCCCACGAACACGCCCGCGCGCTCCTTGGGCAGGACCCTCACCGCGTCGAGCGCCTGGGCCCCCGCGTCGACGGTCATGAACGCGAGCGGGTTGACGGTCTCGACGTCCTTGGGCGGGACGCGGAAGCGCCGCCAGTCGAAGGCCCATCCATCCACGCGCGCGCCGACGATGCTCCGAGACCTTTCGGTGTCGCTTCCCCCGAGATCGTGGTAGCGCTCCCACGCGTACGGCCCGCCGTTCAGGGTGCGGAGCGCGCGATGACCAGCCAGCGTGTTCTTCCAGAAGCTGTCTACGCGGAAGGCATCCGGTAGAACGCAACCGACACCCACGATGGCAACGGCTCGAGGCTGTGACTCAGGCAAATCTGAACTCGGGTCGGATCCCGCACCGACCTTCCTCTCTACGAGGATAGCGGACTCCTTCCGACGGATGCGAACATGACCACCATGAAATTCCGCCCTGCGATGCCCGAAGAGGTCGCGCTGCCGAAGCGCCGCGAGCTGTTGGCCGGAGACGAGACCCTCCGCGGCATCGTCTTCCAGTCCGTCGACCGCGCGATCGAGAAGGTCCTCGGCCCCGACGCCATGGCCGCCGCGAAGGAGGCCGCGGGCATCGGCGACCAGAAGCACGACGCGATGAGCAAGTACCCGATGGCCGATTTCCTTCGCTACGAGGAGGAGGCGGCGAGGCTCATGGCGACGGCGGCGGGAGGGTTCGACGAGGCGGTGCACCGGATCGGGGCCAGCTCGGTCGACACCTTCTTCGACTCCATCGCGGGCAAGACCATGGCCCTGCTCGCCGGCAAGGACCCCACGCGCCTCCTCGGCGCGGCGCCCAATGGGTACGGCCTGCTCGCCTCCTACGGTCAGCGGCGCTTCCGCCAGACGAGCGCGAACACCGGCGTGTTCGACTTCACCGGCGAGTACCTGGGCCCGGTCCACAACCTCGGCACCTTCGACACGGCGCTGAAGCTCGTGCACGGCGCGGACTGCACGATCGACCTCGACCAGAAGACCCCGCTCGACTTCTCGTTCAAGCTGACCTGGTAGCCCGCTCTCCTACATCTGTTCACACTCTCGCACTTTCTTTGACGCGGAGTGCTCCTGTCTCCTACATGTGGGATAGGTAGCACAACGTAAGGGAGTGTACGGATGGACAGTGCGATGCGGGATCTGGAGCAGATCCGAGAGCGCGAGGACGAGGGCGGGGGGCGGCCCCTGGCTCTGGTGGCGTTGCTCATCGGCGTGACGGTCGCGCTCGTGTTCGCGATGGGCAGCGTCGTGGGCTGGTCCAGCGAGGAGCAGGTCGCGGAAGACGATCCGCTGGCCCGCCTCGACCGCGCCGCGGGGCTGGCGCCCGTCGCCGACGCCGAGGAGGAGCCGCTGCCCGACGTGGACCGGACCGGCCTGCGCTTCCCCGACGCGCTCGGCCCGACCGACGATCGGCCGGAGCTGGCGGCGGTGGTCGCGGCGGCGGCGGCGGAGCTGGCCCACCCCGATCCCCTCGAGCACCTCCCGCCCATGCGGACCCACATCCAGCAGGCGCTGCCAGCGGCGCTCCCCGCGGCCTCCCTCGCGGCGACCGGCAGCGAGGCGCTCGCGCGCAGCGCGGCGACCGACCCGCTCGTCGCGTCGGCTCTGCCTGCGGCGTCGGCCGATCCCGCGCCCGTCGGTCACGACGGCGAGTACACGGTCCAGGTCATCAGCTACGACTCGCCCGAAGGCGCGGAGGCGTTCGCCGCCGGCCTGCGGTCTCGCGGTCACCGCGCGTTCGTGATCAGCGCCGACGTCGAGGGGCGCGGCACGATGTGGCGGGTCCGCATCGGCCCCTTCGAGACCATGCGCGAGGCGCGCGCCTACCGTCGCCAGTTCGAGGAGACGGAGCGCATGAACACGCTCGTGGTCCGGCGCCGCGCGCCCGACGAGAGCTGAGCGAGCGCGCGCGCTCATCTCGGACGCGCAGGAGGACGCGGAGGAGGCCACGTGCCTTCTCCGCGTCTCTGCGTTCGGGGACTGATAGAATCCGACGCGATGGAAGAGTCGGCCCTTCACGCCCTGCTCAAGAAGGGGCAGCAGTATTCGGCCAGCGACATCTTGCTCAAGGTCGGCCAGCCGCCCGCCTTCCGCGTCGGTGGCTCGCTGCACTACCTCCAGGGCGAGAAGCTCCGCCCCGATCAGACCAAAGATCTCGCGCGCATCGTCCTGGCGAGCTCGCCCTTCACCGGCACGCTCGACGACTTGCAGCAGTACGACACCGCGTACTCGGTGCCCGGCGTCGGGCGCTACCGCGCCAACGTCTACCGGCAGCGCGGCACGTTCGCGCTCGCGCTGCGCGCGATCCCGCTCAAGATCCCCGTCTTCGACGAGCTGCGCCTCCCGCCGGTGGCGAAGAAGCTGGCCGAGATCGAGCGCGGCATGATCCTCGTGTGCGGCGCGGCCGGCAACGGCAAGTCCAGCACTCTCGCCGCGATGATCGGCCACATCAACGAGCAGCGCCGCTCCCACGTGGTCACCATCGAAGACCCGATCGAGTTCATCCACCAGGACGGCAACAGCCTCATCTCACAGCGAGAGGTGGGCATCGACACCGGCGACTTCGCCACCGCCCTGCGCGCCGCGCTCCGGCAGTCTCCCGACGTGATCCTGGTCGGCGAGATCCGGGACGAGGAGACGATGGACATCGGGCTGAAGGCGGCCGAGACGGGGCACCTGCTGCTCTCGACGCTGCACACGCCGGACGTGAGCCGCACGGTCGGCCGCATCCTCGCGCTGGTCGGCGAGCGGGACGCGCAGGAGACGCGCGAGCGGCTGGCGGACAACCTCAAGGGCATCATCGCGCAGCGCCTGCTCCCGCGGGCCGACGGGCAGGGCCTCGTGCTCGCGGCGGAGATCCTGGTGGTGACGGGCACGGCGCGGGAGACGATTCGCAGGCCGGAGGGCAACGTGCCGCTGAAGGACGTGATGGAGCGCGGCCGTCACCCCTACGGCATGCAGACCTTCGAGATGCACCTGCGCGAGCTGGTCAAGGAGGGCCTCGTCGACGTCGAGGTCGCGCGGGCCGCGCTCGCCTGAGCGGGTCTACTCGGCGCTGGCCTGGGCGGCGCGGGTGGCGGCGGCCTGCTCGCGCGGGCGCTGCACGAGCCAGTAGCGCATCGCCTCGCGCGCCGCGTACGCGCCCTTGATGCGCCACCGCGGCTCGTTGACGACCAGCGCCGCGACGGCGATCTGCGGGTCGTCCACCGGGGCGAAGCCGACGAACCACGTGTAGCCCCGGTAGGGCTCGTCGTTCGCGAGGGTGCCGGTCTTGCCCGCCGCCTCGATGCCCGGGAGGAAGGCGTTGCCGCGCTGGTCGAAGAAGTAGCGGCGCGCGGTCCCGCGGCGCGTGGTCTCGACCATCATGCGACCCACCGCGCGGGCGGTCGCGCTCGGCACGACCTCGCGGAAGATCTCGGGCTCGGCCTCGTAGCTGACCCGCCCCGCGCCGTCGATGACCTGATCGACCAGCGTCGCGCGCGGCATGCGGCCGTCGTTGGCGATGGTCGCGGCGATGAGCGCGCCGTGGAGCGGCGACATGTAGTTGTGCCAGAAGCCCGCCGCGGTGCGGGCCAGCTCCAGCCGGTCGCCGGGCACCTCGGTGGGGCTCACGCGGGTCGGCACGTCGAAGGGGAGCGCGTGGCCGAAGCCGAAGGCGTGCGCGTAGCGCTGGAGCGTGGGGGCGTCGAGGTGGCGATCGGCGAGCTTGCCGAAGACGCTGTTGATCGATCCGCCCATCGCCTCGGAGAGGCTCGCGCAGCGGCGGTCGCGGGACGGATCGTCGTCGAGGTTGTGGCCCATCAACCGGCTGGCGCCGCCGTGGTAGCAGACCGGCGCGTCGGGCTGGACGCCGGCGTCGATGAGCGCCGAGCCGGTCACGACCTTGAAGACGCTGGCCGTGGGCGGGCCCGGGTCCAGCACGAGATCGCCGGGATCGGCCTCCGCGCTCGAATGCGAGACGTAGGCGAGGACCCGGCCGCTCCGGGGATCGAGGGCCACGAGGGCGCCCCACGGCACGCCGTAGCTCGAGAAGACCTCGGCCGCGTGCGCCTGGAGCCCGGGATCGAGGGAGAGGATCGCGGTCGAGCCGTCGCTCAGGTCGGCGACCGTCACGCCGTCCTCGACGCGGTGCTGGCGCGGGTCCAGCCCCGGAAAGGTCCGGCCGCGCGGGGGCGGCGGGCGCTGGGGCGTCCGGGAGGGCGCCGCCTCGGGCTCGACCCGGCGCGCGCGTGGGGCGTCCGCGCTGATCGGCCCGCTCAGGAAGCCGACCGCCGCCCCGATCAGAGCGACGGCGCCCGCCATGGAGAGGGTCCGCCTGGAGAGCCACCGCATCGGGCCCGAAGCTACGGAGGGAGGATCGGCGGGTCAAAAAAGCGCACCGAGCCCCGCTCTTCTTTCGCTTCGGCCCGGGGTCGGTCACAATGGGAGCCACCCGCATGGAAGACGAGCGGACGACCAACCCGAACAAGACGGTCGTCACCGTCATCACCAAGGCCCCCAACAAGAAGGGGGATGACTCCCGCGAGGGCTGTTTGGTGATCATCTACGGTGACGATCTCGGACGTCGGGTGCCCCTGGGCACGGAGCCCACCGTGATCGGACGCTCGTCCAAGTGTGACGTGCAGCTCGACCAGGAGAGCGTGTCCCGCAACCACGCGCGCATCAGCCGCGAGCGGAACGGCTACGTGATCCGCGATCTCGGCTCGACGAACGGGACGTACGTCAACGACGAGCTGGTCGACGAGGTGGCGCTCCGGGACGGGGACCAGCTCAAGATCGGCCGCACGATCTTCAAGTTCATCGTCAGCGGCAACATGGAGGCGCAGTACCACGAGGAGATCTACCGGCTGATGACGGTGGATGGCCTGACGGAGCTGCACAACAAGCGCTTCTTCAACGAGGCGCTCGAGCGCGAGGCCTCCCGCTCGCGCCGCTACGAGCGCGACTTCTCGCTCGTGATGTTCGACATCGACCACTTCAAGCGCATCAACGACACCTACGGTCACCTCGCGGGCGACTCGGTGCTGCGTCAGCTCGGCGCGCTCGTGCGCGCGCGGGTCCGCCGCGACGACGTCCCGGCCCGCACGGGCGGCGAGGAGTTCGGCGTCATCGTGCCGGAGGTCGCGCGCGAGGGCGCGATTCTCCTGGCCGAGAAGCTGCGCGCGTCGGTCGAGAGCGCCATCTTCCGCTTCGAGGGCACGCAGATCCCCGTCACGGTGAGCATCGGCGTCGCGGCCTGGGGCCCGCAGGTCGAAGATCCGCAGGAGCTGGTCAAGGAGGCCGACGAGCGCCTCTACGACGCCAAGCGCGGCGGTCGCAACCGCGTCTGCGGCTGAGCTCAGCGCGGCTGGAGCTCAGCGCAACGAATAGGTGCGCGCGTAGCGCGGGTCGATCTCGTCCGCGGTGCCCTGCGCCAGGAGCCACGCGAAGCAGCGCGCGTGACGGCGGGGCACGCGGATCGTCTCGGGCCTCTCGAGCGTGCCGAAGACCCAGTCCCACAGCGGCGAGGTGACGCCGTGGTTGGCCTTCGGCGCCTGGAAGTGGTGGTGCAGGTGGTGGCGCCGCGCCCACGCGCCGTAGGCGTTGCGCGGGCCGCGGAGGTGGGTCGCCCGGTGCAGCGCCTCGTAGAAGCGCCAGCCGGCGAAGGTGCCGAAGACGACGGCCGCCCCACCCCATCCGACGAGCGGCACGAGGAGCGCCGTGAGGCCGCCGAGCACGGGGATCGCCAGGAGCACC
This sequence comes from Sandaracinaceae bacterium, assembly GCA_040218145.1. Taxonomy (GTDB): domain Bacteria; phylum Myxococcota_A; class Polyangia; order Polyangiales; family Sandaracinaceae; genus JAVJQK01. The sequence goes on from JAVJQK010000007.1 coordinate 185,824, forward strand.
TTCTTGCGCATCGGCGAGAAGTAGTCCGGCGTGGCGTGGTGCGAGAGGTGCTCGCGCGCGATCGTCTTGCCCAGCTTGAACTGGTGGCCCGCGAAGCGATGCAAGACGTACTCGAGCAGCGTCCAGACGACGAGGCCCCCCACGAATCCGAGCGCGATGTTCATTCGATCTCCTCCCTCATCTGCACGGTCAATACCTCGGCCGCCAGCGCCAGCGCGGCGTCCACCCGGACCGGGTCCGCGCCCCACCCGAGCAGCACGGTCCGGTAGAGCTCCTGCGCGAGCGGGCCCGGCCGGAACGCGTCCACGCCGAAGCGGTCGAGCTTCCTCAACTGCAAGACTCCTTGCAACGCGCCCCAGAGCAGGTTGCCGCGACGGCTCACGTCGCCGGGGCGGAGCGCGCCGACCGCCTCCGCCTCCACCAGGAGCGCGGGCACGCTGCCGAAGAGCGCGAGCAGGACCGGCATCGCCGGCGCGGCCGCCTCGGTGCCGACCATGGGCTCGGGCTCCCCGAGCCAGCGGCTGAGCAGCCGGAAGTGCGCCGGCCGGCGTGTCGGCAGCGTCTCGTAGACCTGGGCGAGCGCGACGATGCGGGCCAGCGCCGCGATCTGTTCGGAGGCGGGCTCGCGCGCGAGGTGCGCGTCCAGCCTGCGTCGGGCCTCGGCGAGCTCCTCCGCCAGCAGCTCGAGCACCCGTCGCTGCACGGCGAGCAGGAGCGCGTCCTTCGACGGGAAGTAGCGGTAGAAGGCGCCGATGGCGTAGCCCAGCTCGTCCGCCAGGCGCTTCATCGTCAGGGCGTCGAAGCCCTCCTCGGTGACGATGGCGAGCGCCGCCTCGACGATGGCCGCGCTCGTCTCCTCGCGGCGCTTGGCGCGGGCCGTCTTCTTCTTCTTCATCGGCGGCAACTCGTGAACCACGTTCACAACAATGAACGACGTTCACGAAATGTCAAGGGAGCCGCGTCGACGCCTTGCGATGCGCGGAGCGGACGTCTACCAGGCGCGGGTGCGTCGCCTCGTCCCCTGGATCGCCCTCGCCTCGCTCGGGTGCCTCGATGGGCACCAGCCCAAGGCGCGGTTCACGCACCGCTGGATGGAGGCGGGCGGGGTGCGGGCGATCGTGGCCGGCGGGACCGACGGGCGCGGCGGCGGTGAGGGGCCGGTGCTGGTCTACCTGCACGGCTTCGCGTCGCTGCCCGAGGATCAGCTGCCGCTCCGCGATGGCCTCGACGTGCCGGCCGGGACGCGCTTCGTCTTCCCGGAGGGGGGGCTCGGGGTGACGCTCGCCGAGGGGCCGCGGCGCGCGTGGTGGCTCATCGACCGACCGCTCCGGCGCCGCATGCGCGCGGGGGCCATCGACGCTCTCAGTCACCACCGCCCCCCGGGGCTCGCGGCCGCGCGCGTGACGACGACGCGCCTGCTCCGCGCGGTGGAGCGAGAGCTGGGCGCGCCGCCCGAGCGCACGGTGGTCGCGGGGTTCAGCCAGGGGGCGATGCTCGCGTGCGATCTCGCGCTGCGATCCGAGCGGCCGTACGCCGGGCTCGGGGTGCTGAGCGGCACCTTGCTCGCGGAGTCCGACTGGGGCCCTCGCATGCCGCGTCACCCGCACATGCCGGTCTTCGTGTCCCACGGCCGCGCCGATCCGCTCCTCCCGTACGCGATGGCCGAGCGCCTGGCCGCGCGCCTCCGCGCGGGTGGACACCCGGTGCGCTGGTACGCGCACGACGCGGGGCACGAGATGACCGAGGGCACGGCCGACGCCTTCAGCGCGTTCGTCTACGAGTCCTTGCTCGCTCCGTCCCGTTGACCCAAGCTCGGCCCCCGCCGATGCCCGAAGGCAACCCCGCGAAATCCGAACGCGATCGCCGACGCTGGGCGGTGGTGCTGGGGATCGTGGCCGCGCTCGGGTGGCTCGGGCTCGCCGCGCTCGCCGACGGCTACTTCGCGCACGGCTGGAGCGCGCGCTGGTACTGGACCGACGCGGACGGCGAGCGCCACCTCGTCGATCGCACCGTCGAGCACCGCACGACCTTCCCCAACGTGCACCGCCCCATCGCGCGCTACGTGCAGGGCTGGCCCTTCGAGCGCCTGGCGCGCCCGGAGGACCTCCCGGAGATCGACGCGGAGCTGCGCGCGCGCCTCGAGGTGCCGGACGGCCCGGCGCGGTACCTCTCCCTTCGCGCGCGGAGCGAGGCGACGCTCCGGGTCGACGGCCAGACGCTCGACGACGACGCGGCCGGCGCGCTCCCCCTCGCGCCGGGCGTGCACGACGTCGTCGTGCGCTGGCGGGGCCGCGCCCTGCCCTACCCCGCGCGCGGCCGACCGGATCCTCGCAGCGCCTTCCTGGAGCTCACGTGGGACACGCGCCCGGGCCCCGGCACCACCGTTCCGCACGACGCATTGACGCCCGCGAGCGAGGCCTGGCCGACCTCGCGCCTCGCCCTCTGGTGGGCCGCGGGGCTCGGCGCGCTCTTCTGGGGCCTCGGCTTCTTCTTCGCGATGCGGGCCCCGCGAGCGACGGCGCGCTGGCGCCGCTTCGGCCTGCTCGCCACGGTCGCGGTGGCGCTGCTCGGCACCGCCTATCGCGCGTGGGACTACGACGTGGTCCCCGAATTCCGCGACAACGCGGACGAGCTGTTCGCGACCTGGAACGGGTGGTCGATCCTCGAGGACGGCACGACGCGAGGCTGGACGATCTGGCCCGCCTCCTACGGGGGCACCGTGTCCGTGGAGGAGGCGCGGTACTTCGGCGAGCGGCGCCCGGTGATCTCGCCGTACTTCGAGCAGCCGGCCTTCTTCCACGTGATCGTGGGCGTCGCGGCCCACCTCGGCGGCGCCGATCACTGGCTGGACGCGAAGCTGAAGCACACGCGGCTCGTGCCGATGGGCCTGAACGTCATCGCGATCTTCCTCCTCGTCGCGGTGGGGAGGCGGCTCTTCGGGCCCGGGCCCGGGCCGTGGCTGGGTGCGCTGCTGTACGCGACGTTGCCGATCATCGCGCTCCAGACCCGGGTCGTCAAAGAGGAGGACCTGCTCGTCGTCCTCTCGCTCGCGATGATGCTCTTCTTCCTGCGATGGCGAGAGCATCGCAAGACACGTGATCTCGTGCTCGCGTCGGTCTGTGCGGGGCTGTCGACCTGCACGAAGATCCCGGCCGTCGTCTGGGTGCCCGCCCTGGTGATGCTCGTCGCGGCCGAGAAGGGGGAGACGCGGCGCGCCGTCCTCTCCGCCGCGATCGGCGTCGGGGTCTCGTCCCTCCTGCTCGTCTTCGCGCTCGTCGTCGACTGGGAGGTCTTCGTGATGACGACGGCGAAACAGGGGAGCCGGCCCACGCACTGGAACCTCTTCCCGCGCTTCCTCGACGCGATCCTGATCAACCACGACCTCGTCGGCCGCGGCTGGTCGCTCTTCCTCTGGGTCGCGTACGGCGCCAGCGTCTGGTCGCGGGGCTTCAAGAACGCCGCCGTCGTCACCGTGCCGATGATCGCCTACCTCGTCGCCATCGGCCTGGGCAGCGGCAACCACACCTTCGGCTGGTACATGATCCCCGTCTACCCGTTCCTCTGCCTCGGGACGGGCGACTTCCTCGAGCGGCTGCTGCGGCGGCCGACGTTCTTCGGGGGCGGGATCTTCGTCACCCTCTTCGTGATGTACTCGATGAACTTCACGGTGCCGGTGGAGTGGGCGAAGCAGCCCGAGGCGTGGCCGGGCCTGCGTCGCGACATCACGCTCTTCCTGCTGCTGTCGCTCTCGCCCTACGCGCTGGCCCAGGTCTGGCGCGACAACCGCTTCTTCGTGAAGCTCGCGCGGCTCTGGACGGTGGTCGGGCTGGCGATGGTGGTGTGGATCAGCGCGGACTTCATCATCCACTACGACCGCTCGATCGAGACCTACTTCAACTTCGATCGCGACATGTACTTCCACCGGTGAGCGCGATGAGTGGAAGGGCCGGGTGAGCCGGAGGGAGCGGCGCTGGGTCTGGCTCGCGGGGCTCGGGCTCGCCGCGCTCGCGTACCTGCCCGCGCTCCTGCGCCTCGACGCCTCCGGCTCGGGCGACTGGCCCTGGTTCCACCACCAGTGGGAGGCGGCGCGCGTCGCCCTGCTGCGCTTCGGCGAGCTGCCCACGTGGGACCCGCACCACTGCGGCGGCGTGACGGCGTGGGGCCAGCCTCAGGCGCAGATCTGGTCGCCCACCTGGTGGCTCACGGGCTTGCCCTTCGGCAGCGTGATCGGCGCGAAGCTCTTCGTGATCGGCCACTACGCCGCGGGCTTCGCCGGGCTCTACACGGTCGCGCGCCGGCTCTATCGGATGACCGCGCCCGCCGCGGCCGTGGCCGCCGCCGCCTGGGCGCTCGGCGGCTTCTTCGCGTGGCGCGGCGTCGGCGGCCACGCGACGTTCCTCTCGTTCCACCTCGTGCCGTGGGCGCTCTACGGCTTCCGCCGCGGACATGACGACGTGCGATGGTGCGCGCTCTCCGCGGGGGCGCTCGCGCTCATGCTCTTCGAGGGCGGCACCGCGCCCTTCCCCTTCGCGCTGCTCCTGCTCGCGTTCGACGGGCTGGCGTCCGGTCGATGGCGGGCGCTGCGCACGGGCGCGATCGTGGGCGGCCTGACGGCGCTGCTCGGCGCCGCGCGCGTCGTGCCCATCGCGCGCGCCCTGACCGAGGCGCCGCGCCCGACCCCGCTCCGCGACAGCCTGGAGCTCCATGAGCTGCTGCACGCGCTGGTCGCCCGCCACCCTCACCCGGAGTTCTTCGACCACCACCCCTGGGAGTGGATGGAGTACGGCGCCTACGTCGGCGTCGGCGTGGTGCTGCTGGCCCTGTTGGGCGCGCTGCTCGCGCTCCGCCCCGGCCGCCGCCACCTCCTGCTCGGGGCGGCGCTCTTCGGCGCGCTCGCGCTCGGCGCGCGGGGTGAGAGCTGGCCGTGGCCACTGCTCCATCAGCTGCCGGTGTTCGAGCAGCTCCGGATCCCGAGCCGCTTCTCGGTCCTCCTGACCCTCTACCTCGGCCTCCTCGCCGGGCTCGCGGTGGACGCGTCGCGGCGCGCGCTCCTGCGCGCCTCGGCCGATCGCGGCCTGCGTCTGCTGGTCGTCGCGATGAGCTGGGCCGCGGCGCTCGGCGTGTCGCTGGACGTGGTCGAGCAGCACGCCTGGCTCGCCCGCCGCTGGAACGAGGCGCCCATCCTCGGCGCCCCGGCGTCGCGCTTCCACCTCGTCGACGACGGCGAGGGCTACCTCAGTCGCACCAAGAGCTACCCACGCATGCACCTCGGGACGATGCGTTGCTACGACCCGGTACCGTGGGGCGAGGTCGAGCAGCTCTGGCGCGGAGACCGCCCCCAGGTCCGCGTGGACGCCGACGCGCGCCTGCTCGCGTTCCGCCGCACCTCCCGCGCCTTCTCGCTCGAGGTCGAGCTCTCCCGCCCGGGCGACGTGACCGTCAACCAGCGCTTCGATCCGGACTGGGAGGTGTCGCCCGGCGACGCCCGCGCGGACCGCTTCGGCCGCCTGGTGATCGCCCTGCCCGCGGGCCGGCACAGGGTCGACGCGCGACACGCGCCGAGCGACCTCGGCTGGTCGTGGCTGTTGACCCTGCTGGGTGTCGTTTGCGCCCTGACGCTGTGGCGCTTGAAGCGGACGCCCCCGGCGAGTAACCCTCGGGCCATCCGAGGCCCACGGCCCGGCGGAGGACACGCGTGAGCACGACCGGTACCCCTTCGAGCGCCATCAAGGAGTATTTCCTCCTCTCCGACGCGAAGGCGACGTCCAAGAAGGTCACCGAGGACGCGCGCAGCGCGCTCGCTCGGCGCCTCGGCATCGCCCGTCAGCGCGCCGAAGCCGCAGACGCGCTCTGGTCCAACGGGCACACGGCCGAGGGCCTGCGCATGGCCGCGGCCGCGTTCGAGGAGACCCTCGACGCCGCCCCCGAGCTCGCCAAGGCCACCGGCCTGACCGCCGCTGCCCCCAGATCAGTCGCGCGCCCGGACTCGGAAGCGGATACGGAAGCGGGAGCGGAAGCGGAAGCGGCCGCGGCAGCGGACTCGGAAGCGGCAGCGGCAGCGGCAGCGGCAGCGGCAGCGGCAGCGGCAGCGGCAGCGGAAGCGGACTCGGACGCGGAAGCGGCAGCGGACTCGGACGCGGACGCGGAAGCGGACTCGGACGCGGAAGCGGCAGCGGACTCGGACGCGGAAGCGGACTCGGACGCGGAAGCGGCAGCGGACTCGGACGCGGAAGCGGCAGCGGACTCGGACGCGGAAGCGGCAGCGGACGCGGAAACGGACTCGGAAGCGGCAGCGGACGCGGAAGCGGACTCGGAAGCGGACTCGGAAGCGGACTCGGAAGCGGACTCGGAAGCGGACGCGGAAGCGGCGGCGGACTCGGCAGCGGACTCGGACGCGGCAGCGGACGCGGACGCGGCGGCGGACGCGGCAGCCGACTCGGACGCGGCAGCGGACTCGGACGCGGCGGCGGACGCGGCAGCCGACTCGGACGCGGCAGCGGATGCGGACTCGGCCCTCGGCTGGGAGCCGGTTCTGGTCTCCCGCGGCGTCTCTTCGGGTCGCCTCGCCGACGTCCGCGAAGCCCACGCCGCCCTCACCTCGACCGCGCTGCCCGCGCTGGACGCCGAGGTCGAGGCTCGCCACGGCGAGCTCTTCCAGAAGCTCGTGACCGCGCGTCGGCACGCCGACCAGGCGCTCGCGCCGGGCGCGCTGACCCCGCGCGAGATCACGCTGACCCAGGCTTCGCGCATCGCGTTCGCGAGCCTCGTGCTCGCGCTCGGCCTCTTCGGTCTGTTCCTGTTGCTGCGGACCCCGACCGGCTACGAGGCCACGGCGTCAGGGACCTTCGGGCCCGACTTCCCGCCGCGCAGCGTCATCGACGACGACCACGCCTCGGAGTGGCTGCTGCCGGACCGGACCGCGGGCTGGGTGGAGGTGAGCCTCTCGCCGCCGGAGCGGGTCGAGAAGCTGAAGCTGCTCAACGGGCACAACCGCCACTTCAACGATCGCGCGGTCCAGGAGTACACCGTCGAGGTCTACGCCAACGGAGAGCTCGCCCGCACCGTCGAGGGGAGCTTCGAGGAGTTCCAGACGCGCCCGCAGTGGGTGGAGCACGCGCTGGGCATCGACGGCGTCGAGCGGGTCCGGGTCAACGTCCGGTCGTGGCACCGCACGGGCGCGGCGCTGGCCGAGATCGACTGGGAGTGACCCCGCCTTCGGCGCGGCTCAGTCTTTGCGCACCACCGCGAAGCAGCTGACGCCGATCGGCAGCTTCACGCGGGGGACGATGTGGCGCTCGAACGCGAGGATCGCGCCGAGGCTCCGGTTGATGGGCGCCGGCGGCACCGAGAGATCGCTCTCGGGCTCCTCGACCTCGGCCGCGAACGCCTTGCCGAGGAACCGCTTCGCCACGACGAGCGGGAAGAGCAGCGTGTTGTAGTAGCTGGAGCGTTCGACCCGGAGGCCGGCGTTCTCCAGGACCAGCTCGAGCTCGGCGAGCTTGTAGCGGCGCTTGTGCTCGAGCGCCTCGTCGTGCTGACTCCAGAGCCAGCGATGCGCCGGGACCGCGACCACGGCCGCCCCGCCCGGGCGGAGCACCCGCGCGATCTCGCGCGCCGCGAGCAGGTCGTCGTCGAGGTGCTCGAGGATGTCGAGCGCGAGGGCCGCGTCGAAGCTCTCGTCCGCGAACGGCAGCGCGTAGGCGCTCCCCCGGACGTAGCGCACCTTCGGCGCGCGGCGCTGCGCGAGCCGGAGAGCCGTCGGCGAGTAGTCGAGCCCCACCGCCTCCACGCTCTGGGGCAGTCGGCTCAGCGTGTAGCCGGTGCCGCAGCCGAGATCGAGCAGCCGCGCCCCCATCAGCCGCTCCCCGAGCGCCTGCTGGAGCAGCGTCAGGATCACGCCTCGGGTCCCCACGAACCAGAAGTGCTTCGTCTCCGCGCGGAACATGCGCTCGTGCTCGTGGGGTTGCACCGCGCCCGCTCTTAGCACGTCCCCCACATGCCTGCCGCGAACCTGACAGCACGGCGCGATGGCGCTATCCCAGCCGGGATGGACTCCCCGAGAGGTCCGGCGGGCGCTGCCGTGCGTCGACCGCCCCCGCTGATCGCGGAGCAGATCCTCGCGGGGCTCGTCGCGGCGCTCGGGCTCGGGATCCTCGACGCGGCGTGGGCGAGCGCGGGAGACCAGGGCCTCGAGTTGACCGCGATGGAGCACGTCCTGGGCGTGCTCCACCTGCTGGCGATGGTGCTCCCGCTCGGGCTCGCGTTCGGCCTCCTCGGCGCGGGCGCCATCGCGCTGGTGCGCAGCGCGCCGCTCCTCGCGCCGCTCCGGACCCGCGTCCACCGGGCCCGGGACCTCTTCCGCAACGACCCGCGCCTGTTCGGGGGCGGCCTCGCGCTCCTGGCCGCGGCGGGGGTCTTGCTGCTCGTGGGCCGCGAGGCGCACGCGCTGATCGCCACCCGCGTGCACCACCTCGACAACGCCGCGTGGGCGGCAGGCGGAGCCGCGGTGGGCGGGGCGGCCGCCGCGACCCTCACTGCGCTCATCGTCTACGGCGCCGCCTCCCGGGCCGCGCGCCGGCTCGGCTTCCTCGCCTCACCGGGCCTCCTGCTGACGCTCTCCCTCGTCGCGGCCGCGGTCATCGTCCGCTTCGTGCTGGTCCGCAACCCCTCCATCATCACCGCGTACGGCGTGGGCGCGCTCGCGTGGGCCCCCGCCGCGGCGATCCTCTACCTCGGCGCCGCGCTCCTCGCGCGCAGGCTGCTGCGCGAGCGCGCGCGTCGGACGGCCTGGATCGCCATGGGCGCGGCGACCCTGGTGTGCGCCGCGGCGTGGATGACGAGCGGACTGACCTACGGGCACCGCAACCGCGTGCGCGCGTTCGTGGAGCAGGCGAGCGTGGCGGGGACCGCGCTGGTCCGGCGCTATGGCGGCTTCACCGACATGGATGGAGACGGGCACTCGTGGGCGTTCGGCGGCCGCGACTGCGACGACTTCGACCCGCACGTGCACCCGGGCGCGTACGATCGCGAAGGGGACGGAATCGACGCGGACTGCTTCGCCGGCGACGGCTCGCCCGACCTCGCGGACCTCGGCGACGGTCACTACGGCACGCGCCCCCGCGGCTTGCCGGCCCGGCCGAACATCCTGCTGATCACGGTGGACGCTCTGAACCCCTCGCACCTCGGACACATGGGCTACGAGCGCGACACCTCCCCGAACCTCGACCGCTTCGCCGAGGACTCGATCGTGTTCGAGAACGTGGTCGCCCAGTCGTCTCGCTCGCTGCGCTCGATCCCCGCGATGATGACCGGGCGCTACCCTTCCCAGGTCGCCTACGGCCCCGAGTACCTGTGGCCGTCGCTGCTCGAGGAGAACGAGATGCTCCCCGAGCTGCTGAAGAACCGCGGCTACGTGACCGCGGTCGACATGGGGACCGACTACTTCCACCGCGTGGCCGGCTTCTTCCAGGGCTACGACCAGGTGGAGGAGCTCCCGCTCTACACGGCGCCGCGCGAAGACGTCATCGAGAACGCGCTCGAGCGCCTGCCCGCGCTGGCGGAGGGAGAGGCGCCCTTCTTCCACTGGGTCCACGTCTTCAACGTGCACGAGCCCTACCTGCGGCCCCCCGCGGAGTCGCGCTACGGCGACACCCTGCGCGACCACTACGACACCGAGATCCGGCTCGCCGACGCGCTCGTGCAGCGCATCCTGGACCAGGCCGAGGCGCTCGGCTTGATGGACGACACCGTGGTGATCCTCGCGTCCGACCACGGCGAGGCGTTCTACGAGCACGGTCGCCGCGGCCACGCCTCGGACCTCTACGAAGAGCAGGTCCGCGCCATGCTGATGATGAAGATCCCCGGCGTCGCGCCGCGGCGCGTGTCGGCCCGAGCCGGGCTCTTCGACCTGACCCCGACGATCCTCAACCTCCTCTCCATCCCGGTCCCGCACCCGATGCCGGCGCGCAGCCTCCTGCCGCTCATCGACGGCGAGCGCCACGACGACCGGCTGCTCTTCAGCGAGCTGATGCCGGACGGGCTCTACCCCTTCGATCAGAAGGCGGTCTACCGGGGCGACGACAAGCTCCTGTGGTGGGTTCAGGAGGGTCGCATCCAGCTCTTCGATCTCGCGTCGGACCCCGGTGAGGAGAACGACCTCAGCGACGATCGGCGAGAGCAGGCCGAGGAGATGCTCGGCCTCCTGCAGGCCTGGGTAGCTCAGGTCGCGCGCGGCGAGAACCGCACCGACGCCTTCATCGAGCAGAACCGCCTGAGCGCGGCGCCGGCCTCCCTCTCGCACCCGATGAACCTCGTCTACCCGGGCATGTTCACCGTGCTGGGCTGCGACCTCCCCCGGCGGCAGTACGGCCCGCGCGACGTCATCGACCTCACTTGCTACTACCGCGTCGACGAGGAGATCGAGGACGACCTCTTCATCCGCGTCAGCTTCGACGGTCCGGCGGGCTACCGCGTCCCCCCGCATTTCCATGCGTGGCACTACCCCTTGCACGGCCGCTACCGCACCACGCGCTGGCGCGAGGGAGAGATCCTGCGCGACCCGATGCCGATGGTCGTGCCGCCCGACATCCAGGCCCCGGTGGAGCTCTCGATGACCTTCATGGTCCAGATCAGCGAGCGCGCCGAGCGCAACCCGAACACCATCTTGACCTACCGTCACGAGGGCAGCACGGGCAGCACGGCCGAGATCGCGCGGATCCGCATCGAGCCCTCCCGCCCCGGCGGCAGCCCCTGAGAAGCGGGCGGCCCGGTCGCCCGGGAGCCAGATCGATCGCAAGCGCGGCCGGACAGCAGGCGGACGCAGCGCAGGCGGACTCGGACGCGGACGCGGAGGCGGGCGCGGAAGCGGAGACGGGCTCGGACTCCGCGGCGGACGCGGAGGCAGGCGCGGAAGCGGAGGCGGACTCGGAGGCGGACGCGGACGCGGACGCGGAAGCGGCCGCGGACTCGGAGGCGGACGCGGACTCGGACGCGGACTCGACGCTGGCGCGGACTCGGATGCCGACGCGGACTCGGATGCTGACGCGGACTCGGACGCTGACGCGGACTCGGACGCGGACGCGGACTCGGACTCGGACTCGGACTCGGATGCGGATGCGGATGCGGACTCGGACGCGGAACGCGGAAGCGAACGCGGGCGCAGAAGCGGGCGCGGAGGCGGTAGCGAGCGCGGAGGCGGAGGCGGTAGCGGAACAGCCCGCGGCGGCGCCGCAGACCCTCGATCGACGGCAGCCGACGCGCCCCTATTGCCCCTCGACGCGTCGCCAACCAGCCAGCGCGTCCGTCAGGTAGCCTACCCTCTCGTATCCCCCGTGCCTCTCGATCGTCCGGGACGCCGCTCCCTCCTCGGCCACGATCACCCACACCGGCCGGAGCGCGTCGATCTGCCTGCGCAGCTCGCGCAGCGGCACGTAGACCGCGCGGTTCGACATCTCCCGGTTCCAGGCGAACGCGGGGAAGCCGTTCGGATCGGTCCAGAGCACCACGTCTCCCGCTCCCACCTCGCGCTCGAACGCGCGCAGCGTGGCGACGTCACCGAAGTGACGCGTGCCCCTGAACGACGCCCGCTCGAGCGGCGTCTGGTGCCAGAGCGCGCGGAGGTCTTCTCTCGTCGCCGACCAGCCCGGAAACGCGTAGTAGAGGGTCGCCCCGTGCACCCAAAGGACGAGCGCGAAGAAGGGCGCGGCGATGCGACGTCGGCTCGCCAGCCAGCCGATCATCAGCGCGAGCAGCCCCGCCGCCACCGGCGCTCCGAACCGCCCCCACCACAGCGGCGGAGTCCCCGCGGCGAGCAGCAGCGTGGCAGCGAGCAGCCACCACGCCTCCCTCCTCACCTTCCGTCTGAGTCCTTGGCTCCACGCCCACACCAGGTCGACACAGCCCGCGAGCAACCACAGCACGAAGAGCCAGGGCAGGACGTGCCCGTAGCCGTGGGGTCGCACATCGGGGTGGTAGAGGTCCTCGTAGGGTGGCCCGAAGACGTGGCCCGCCCAGGTCAGCGGCTCCGGGTTGGAGATGGTCTTGCCGGCCGGGCCTTCCCAGTGGATGCCGAGGGTCTCGCTCTCGTAGTCGGCGGGCCAGAGCGGGTTGTCGTGTCGCTCCCAGTTGCGCCAGTAGGTCGGGGCCCCGATCGCCGCGATCACGAGGACGCCGCCGACCAGCGCGCCCACACGACGCAACGTCCCCTCTCGTCTCCAGGAGGCGCCGACGCGGAGGATCCCGATCAGCCCGAGGACCGGCGCGAAGACCAGGCCCGTGCCTTTGGACGCCGCGAGCATCGCGACCGCGAGCGCGGCCAGCCAGATGTCGCGCGCCTCCACGCGCGATCGCGTCACGTAGGCCAGCGCGGCCACCCCCAGGAACGTCGGCGGCACGTCCACGTAGCTGCTGCGGAGCTGCAGCGCCATCGCCGGGATGGTCACGAGGGCGCACGCCCCGAGGATCTGGCCCCGTCTCCAGGGCGCCACGTTCGCGATGAGGGCCGCGCACGCCACCGCCAGCCATGGCCACGCGAGCGTGGGCGCGATCTCGAGCAGCCGGTCGTCGCTGAGCACCACGAAGAACGCGGCCAGCGTCTCCGAGAGGCGCGCGTAGCCGTTGACCAGCAGGTGAGCGCGCGGGAGCGACACCGGGGCGAACCCCTGGTTCTGGATCGTGTAGCCCGTGATCGTGTCGTGGTACCAGACGCTGTCCCAGCCGCTCGACGGCACGAGCCAGGAGAGGGCCGTGGTGTAGAGCCAGATCCACGCGACCAGGAGCACCGCCGCGCCCGTGAGCCAGGCTCTCTCCCGGAGGGCCCACCTCAACAGATGCACGGGCGCGGTCACCGCGACGGCGGCGTCCTTCACGGCGAGCCGCGCGCGCGCCCTCGACATCCGCGTCGCGGCCCCGAGCACGGTCAGCGAGAGCGCGGCCGAGACGCCCGCCACCCACTCCGCGGTGAAGAGGTCGAGCCAGCCGAGCGCCCAGGGAGGCACGGCGAGGAGCGCCCAGAAGCAGACGCCGACGTCGAGCCAGCGCAGCTCGCTCGGCCGCGCGACGCCCAGCCGACCGCACGCGCTCGCGGCCGTCAGCGCGAGCCCGGCGAGGCCAACGGGGGCGAAAGGCGCGAGCGACTCCAGCGCGGCATCCATCTCGAAGCGCAGCCTCTACCACGCGAGCAGAGGGCCACAAAGCCGGCGCGTCCCTACGGCGCGCGTCCCGGGTCGCCGTGGTGCCGACGCGCGAGGGCCAGGATGTCGTCGCGGAAGCGAGCCGCCTTCTCCTCGGACATGTAGCCCTTGGCCGTCATGTCGATGCCGGCCGCGAGCCGCTCGAGCCGGTCGGCCTCGATGCGCTCGGGCGCGTCGCCGCGCTGCACGATGCGGATGCGTCGGCGCACGTAGTCCTCCGCGGCGATCCCCATGTAGTTCGTCGCGATCGCGAGGATCTCGTCGTAGAGCGAGCGGGCCATGGCCTACTCCTGGGTCGCGGAGTCTTCGTCTCCGCCCTCCTCCGCCTCGAGGGAGTCGTCGTCCATCTCCGATTCGGGCCGCGCGTGCTCGCGGAAGAACTTGATGGCCGCGACCATGCGCTCGAAGCTGTCCGCCAGCTCCCCGATCTCGTCTCGCGAGCGGATGTCGAGCCGCACGTCGAAGTCGCCGCGGCTGAGCCGATCGGTCGCCTCCCGGAGCTGACGCAGCGGGCGCACGACCTGGCGCGCCACGAGCATTGCGCCGATCACGGCGAGCACGAGGATCACCAGCGCCACCTGCAGCGTGCGCCAGCGCGCCTGCGCGGAGTCGCGCATGGCCTCGTCCTCGTCCATCTTGACCACCAGGCCCCACTCCAGCGACGGGATCGGGCGCCACGCGGCCAGCGTCTCGTCGCCGCGATAGTCCACGCGCTCGCCACGGCCGAGCTGCCCGCGCGCCGCGAGCGTGACCGGCATCTGCTCCACCTCCGCCAGCGGGAAGCGCCGCAGGATCGCGTCCGGCTGCGAGCGGGTCGGCGCCATCAAGACCAGCTCCTCCCCGATCATCCGTCCGACCACCGTCTCTCCGGTGTCTCCGAGCCCGCTGACGTCGTTGATGAGCCCGAAGAGCTGAGCGAGGTTGAGGCGCGCCGCGAGCACGCCGGTCTCCACCGCGTTCTCGTCGCGGATGGGCGTGGCGATCACCATCGTCCAGCGCTCGGTGATGGGCGACATGAACACCGGCTGGACGTAGGTCGCACGGCGCCCCTGCTGGAAGTACTCGATCGACTCGGCGGTGCGCCCCTCGTGCTCCGAATAGGTCGAGGATCGCACGCGACCCTGCCCGTCGATCACGAGCAGCTCCTCGAAGTCCGCCTGGTCCCAGAGGATCAGGCCCAGGCTGCGACGGAGCTCCGCGCGCGCGGTCTCCAGGGCTTCCGTCCGCCTCGCGACCGCCGGCGGCTCGGGCTCGGCGGGCTCCTCCAGCGGCGCCTCCTCGACCTGCGGGATCTCCTCCGCGCGCTCCGCCGCCTCGATCTCGTCCCGCTCGTCGAGCTGGCCCGCGTCCTGGAGCTCCGGGAGCGGCTCGCTCGGCTCGGCCGGGGCCTGCGTGGCGTCCGCCAGCTCTCGCTCGGCCTCGAGGAGCCGCGAGAGCCGGGGCGCCATGAGGGTCGCGATGCGCTCGACGTCGCGGCGCCGGTTGGCCATGGACTGGTCGATCGCCGACGCCTTCGCCGACGCGAGGCCGTCGAGCGAGGCGAGCCGCTGCGCGCGCTGGCTCTCGGCGATCGCGGTCAGCTGCCACCACGCGAGCGCGCCGACCGGCATCACCGAGAAGGCGGCGAGCAGCACGAAGAGCTTCACCGCGATCCCGGGGCTCCGTCTGCCGTCAGCCATGCGTCCTCCAAGGCGTGGGTCTCTTCGCCCACGCGTTCACCTCGACACCGATCGAGTCCGGAGGGCCCACGTGGATCGGCTCGATCCGAGCGAGCGCCTCGCGAGGAGAGGTCGGGGCCTCCGCCAGCGCCGGGTCCTCGACAAAGGTGGCCCCGCCCGCTCGCCACACGGCCTCCATCCCGCGCGCGCCGTCGTCGCTGCTCCCGGTCAGGAGCGCGGCCGCGAGCCTCCGCCCCCACGCCCTCGCCGCGCTGTGGAAGAGGACGTCGATCGAGGGCCGCGCGAACCGCTCCGACGCGTCGAGCGACAGCTTCACGCGGTCTTCCTGCACGAGGAGGTGGTAGTCGGCCGGCGCCAGCAGCACGGCGCCGCGCGCGAGGGGCGCCGCGTCCATCGCCTCCTCGACCTCGCGCCCGGAGCGCTGCGCGAGGATGCGCGCGAGCTGCCCGTTGGAGTCCGGGCTCCGGTGCTGCACGATCACCACGGCCAGATCCAGCGCCGCGTCGAGGCCTCGGATCACGACGGGGACGGCGTCGAGCCCGCCGAGCGAGGCGCCGACGACGAGGAGCTTGGTCGCCGCGCTCACGACCGCCTCCGATAGAGGCTGAGCCCCTCGTCGATCGGCTCGAACCGGTCGACGACCCGGCTGTATCGCAGG
Source organism: Sandaracinaceae bacterium (assembly GCA_040218145.1). Taxonomy (GTDB): domain Bacteria; phylum Myxococcota_A; class Polyangia; order Polyangiales; family Sandaracinaceae; genus JAVJQK01. The sequence continues at coordinate 201,351 of JAVJQK010000007.1, forward strand.
GACTCCTTGGTCCCGAGGCCGAGCACGCCCTTGCGGACGAGACTCTCGTGCATGAGGCCGTGCACCCGGTCACGCAGCGGCTCGTCGAAGTAGATGAGGACGTTGCGGCAAAGGATCAGGTGGAACTCGTTGAAGGACGCGTCCGAGACCAGGTTGTGCTGCGAGAAGACGACGTTCTCGCGCAGCTCGCGCCGCATGATCGCGTGCTGCTCGTCCGTCGTGTAATAGCTCGAGAAGTCTCGCTCGCCGCCGCTCGCGATGTAGTTCCGGGTGTAGTCGCGCATGGCGCGGAGCGGGAAGACGCCGCGGCCCGCGCGGTCCAGCAGGCTGTCCGAGAGATCCGTGGCGTAGATCCGCGCGCGGCGACCGAGCCCCGCCTCGTGCAGCAGGATGGCGACCGAGTAGACCTCCTCGCCGGTCGCGCAGCCAGCCACCCACACGCGCACGAAGGCGTGCGTACGAAGGAGCGGCACGACGCGCGCGCGCAGCGCGGTGTAGAAGGCCGGATCGCGGAACATCGCGCTGACGTGCACGCTGATGGTCGCGATGAAGCGCTGCATCGCCGCCTCGCTCCGCAGCACCGTGCTCTGCAGCTCGCTGATGGTGCGGAGCCCCTCGCGCTCGATGGCGCGCGCCACGCGGCGGCGGAGGGACGCGCGCGCGTAGCCGCGGAAGTCGAACCCCCAGCGCCGCACGATCCCGGCGAGGAGGAGGTCCAGCTCCACGTCCTCCACCGAGGGCGGGGCGAGCGTCGCTCTGGTCAGCGGTACAGCCATACCCGGAGCAGGGAGACGAGCTGGTCGGCGTCGACCGGCTTGGTGACGTAGTCCGAGGCGCCGGCGTCGATGCACTTGTCCCGGTCGCCCTTCATGGCCTTCGCGGTGAGCGCGATGACCGGCAGGTCGCGGAGCTCGGGCCGCTCGCGGATGCGGCGCATGGCCTCGTAGCCGTCCATCTCGGGCATCATGATGTCCATGAGCACGACGTCATAACGCTCGGGGGCCTTGCCGAGCTTGTCGAGCGCGGAGCGGCCGTTGTCGGCGTAGTCGACGTCCATCTCGTGCTGCTCGAGCACGGCGGTGATCGCGAAGACGTTCCGGTAGTCGTCGTCGACGACCAGGACGGAGCGGCCCCGGAGCGCCGGGTCGGGCTGCTCGAGGCTCCGCAACATGCGGCGCTTCGGCTCGGGGAGGGACTCCTCCACGCGGTGCAGGAAGAGCGCCGTCTCGTCGAGGAGCCGCTCGGGGCTCTTGACGTCCTTGACGATCACCGACGTGCCGAACTGCTTGAGCTTCGCGTGCTCCTCCGCCGTCAGCTCCTTGCCCGTGTAGACGATGACCGGGAGCCGGCGCAGCTTCGGCGTGCCCTCGATCTTCGCGATCAGCTCGAAGCCGTTCATGCCGGGCAGGGAGAGATCGAGCACGAGGCAGTCGAACGCGATCTCCTCCAGCTGCGCGAGGGCGTCCTCCGCCGACGCGACCGCGACCACCTCGACGTCGTCGGCGTCCAGCAGCTCCAGGACCGCCTTCTGCTGCACCGAGTCGTCCTCGACGAGCAGGAGCCGCTTCACTCGGCGCTCGAGGAACGTCTCGAGCTCCTCCATGGCGGCGGCGATCTCCTCGGCGCTGGCCGGCTTCTCCAGGATGGCGCGCGCGCCGTGCTCGAGCCCGCGCCGCTCGTCTCCCGCCGCGCTGATGATGTGAACCGGGATGTGGCGCGTGGCCGGGTCGTGCTTGAGCAGGTCGAGCAGGACCCAGCCGTCCATGTCGGGCAAGCGCAGGTCCAGGGTCACGGCGTCCGGCGAGAGGCCACGCGCCAGCTCGAAGCCCTCGCGGCCGCTCAGGGCGACCACCCCGCGGAAGCCGCGCTCGCGCGCCACCGAGAGCAGCGTCTGGGCGAAGGTCGGGTCGTCCTCGATCGCCAGCAAGACGCGATCGCCCTGCTCGATGCGGCCCCGGTCATCGGGCACGCGCGCCGCCGACTCGGCCCGCGCCGCGAGGCGATGGGGCCGCTCCCCCCGGTGCACGGGGTGCGGATCGGGCGAGGGGAGCGAGGGCGGCGTGGCCCGCCGCGAGATGGGCGCGCTGTACCGGAAAGGCAGATAGAGGGTGAACGTGCTGCCCTCGCCTTGCGTGCTCTCGAGCTCGAGCGCTCCCCCAAGCAGCGCCGCGATCTCGCGGCTGATCGAGAGGCCCAGACCGGTGCCGCCGTACCGGCGAGCCGGCCCACCGTCGACCTGCTGGAACGCCTCGAAGACGATCTGCTGCTTGTCCTCCGGGATGCCGATGCCCGTGTCCTCGACCTGGAAGGCCAGGATGTTGCCGGGCTCTGCGCGCACCCCCCAGACCTCCGCGTCGCAGACCTCGACCCGCAGCCGCACCGTCCCCTGCTCGGTGAACTTGAGCGCGTTGCTGAGCAGGTTTCGCAGCACCTGGCGCAGGCGCATGTCGTCCGTCTCGATCACCGCGGGCGCCTCGTCGGCGATCTGGATCTCGAGGCTCAGGCCCTTCTCCTGCGCCATCTGCTCGAAGCTGCGCACCACGTAGTCGCGCAGATCCGCGAGCTGGATGACGTTGATCTCGACCGCCATCGTGCCCGACTCGATCTTCGCCAGATCGAGGATCTCGTTGATCAGGTCGAGCAGGTCGCCGCCCGACTGGTGGATGGTGTGGGCGTACTCGACCTCCTTGTCCGAGAGGTGACGCTCGCGGTTGTCCGCGAGCTGACGCGAGAGGATCAGCAAGCTGTTGAGCGGCGTGCGGAGCTCGTGGCTCATGTTCGCGAGGAACTCGCTCTTGTAGCGAGAGGTGAGCGCGAGCTGCTCCGCCTTCTCCTCGAGCTCCTGCTTGGCGAGCTCGACCTCGCGGTTCTTGCGCTCGACCTCGGTCTTCTGCGCCGTGAGCTGGCGGGCCTTCTCCTCGAGCTCCTCGTTCGTCTGCTGCAGCTCCTCTTGCTGCGTCTGGAGCTCCTCGGCGAGGCTCTGCGACTGCCGCAGCAGCTCGTCGGTGCGCATCGTCGCCTCGATGGTCGCGACCACGATGCCGAGCGACTCGAGGAGCTGGTCGAGGAACGCGAGCTGGATCTTGGTGAAGGGCTGGAACGAGGCGAGCTCGATGACGCCCTTGACCATGCCCTCGAAGAGGATCGGCACGACCACGAGGTGCATCGGCGCCGCCTCGCCGAGCGCGGAGTTGATCCGGACGTACTGCGGCGGCACGTCGGTCACGAGGATGCGCTTCTTCTCGAGCGCCGACTGCCCGACGAGCCCCTCGCCGAGCCGGAACGCGTCCGAGACGTGCTTGCGCTCGCGGTAGGCGTACGAGGCGTAGAGGCGCAGGCTGACCCGCTCCTCCTCCTCCTTGCGCGCCATGTAGAAGACGCCGTGCTGCGCCTCGACCACGCTGGCCAGCTCCCCGAGCACCTGCTCGGCCACCGTGAGGAGATCGCGCTGACCCTGCAGCATCCGCGTGAAGCGCGTGAGGTTGGTCTTGAGCCAGTCCTGCTCCTGGTTGACCTTGGTCGTGTCGGCCAGGGTGCGGATCATCTGGTTGAGGTTGTCCTTCAGCGCCGCGACCTCGCCCCGCGCCTCGACGTCGATGTTCTGGCTCAGGTCGCCCTTCGTCACCGCGGTCGCGACGTCGCCGATGGCGCGGACCTGCCGCGTCAGGTTGCCGGCCAGCTCGTTGACGTTGTCGGTCAGGTCACGCCAGATCCCGGCCGCGCCCGGCACGTTCGCCTGCCCGCCCAGGCGGCCCTCCACGCCGACGTCGCGCGCCACGCCCGACACCTGGTCGGCGAAGGTGCTCAGCGTGATGAGCATGTCGTTGATGGTGTCGACCAGGGTCGCGATCTCGCCCTTCGCGTCCAGACGCAGCTCCTGCTTCAGGTCGCCGTTCGCCACCGCGGTGACGACCCGCGCGATGCCGCGCACCTGCTCGGTGAGGTTGCGGGCCATCAGGTTCACGTTGTTGGTCAGCTCGCGCCACGTGCCGCTGACCCCGCGCACCTCCGCCTGGCCGCCGAGCACGCCCTCGGTGCCGACCTCGCGCGACACCCGCGTGACCTCGTCCGCGAACGAGCCGAGCTGATCGACCATCGTGTTGACGGTGTTCTTCAGCTCGAGGATCTCGCCGCGCACCTCGACCGTGATCTTCCGCGAGAGATCGCCGTTCGCGACCGCGGTCGTGACCTGCGCGATGTCCCGCACCTGCGCCGTCAGGTTCGACGCCATCAGGTTGACGTTGTCGGTCAGCTCCTTCCAGATGCCGCTGACCCCGCGCACCTCCGCCTGGCCGCCGAGCTTGCCCTCGACGCCGACGTCGCGCGCGACCCGGGTCACCTCGTCCGCGAACGAGCTGAGCTGGTCGACCATCGTGTTGATGGTGTTCTTGAGGTCGAGCAGCTCGCCCCGGACCTCGACCGTGACCTTCCGGCCGAGGTCACCCGAGGCGATGGCCGTCGCGACCTGGGAGATGTCCCGCACCTGCGCCGTCAGGTTCGAGCCCATCAGGTTCACGTTCGCGGTCAGCTCCTTCCAGACGCCGCGCACGCCCTCGACCGAGGCCTGGCCGCCCAGCTTGCCTTCGGTGCCGACCTCCCGGGCCATGCGCGTGACCTGCTCGGCGAACGAGCTGAGCTGGTCGACCATGGTGTTGATGGTGTTCTTCAGCTCGAGGATCTCACCCTTCGCGTCGACGGTGATCTTCTTGTCGAGATCACCCTGCGCGATGGCGGTCGCGACCTCGGAGATGCTCCGCACCTGATCGGTCAGGTTCGACGCCATCGAGTTCACGGCGTCGGTCAGGTCGCGCCAGGTCCCGCTGACCCCGCGCACGTCGGCCTGACCGCCGAGCTTGCCCTCGAAGCCGACCTCGGAGGCCAGCCGCGTCACCTCGTCCGCGAACGAGCTGAGCTGGTCGACCATCGTGTTGATGGTCTCCTTCAGCTCGAGGATCTCGCCCTTCGCGTCGACGCTGATCTTCCGGGTCAGGTCGCCGTTCGCGACCGAGGTCGTGACCTCGGCGATGTCGCGCACCTGATCGGTCAGGTTCGACGCCATCAGGTTCACGTTGTCGGTCAGCTCCTTCCACGTGCCGCGGACGCCCTCGACCTCGGCCTGGCCGCCGAGCTTGCCCTCGACGCCGACCTCACGCGCCACGCGCGTCACCTCCGCCGCGAAGGAGTTCAGCTGGTCGACCATGTCGTTCAGGGTGGTCTTGAGGTCCTGGACCTCGCCCTGCGCCTGGACGGTGATCTTCTTCGAGAGATCACCGTTGGCGACCGAGCGCGCGACGTCGGCGATGTTCCGCACCTGGCGCGTCAAGTTGTCGGCCATGGAGTTGACGTTGTCGGTCAGCTCCTTCCAGATCCCGGACACGTCGCGCACCTCGGCCTGGCCGCCGAGCACGCCCTCCGTGCCGACCTCGCGGGCCATGCGCGTCACCTCGTCGGCGAAGAACCCGAGCGAGTCGACCATCGCGTTGACGGTCTTCTTCAGCTCGAGGATCTCGCCCTTCACCTCGACCGTGATCTTCTTCGACAGATCGCCGTTCGCGACCGCGGTCGTGACCTCGGCGATGTTCCGCACCTGGTCGGTGAGGTTCGACGCCATCGAGTTGACGTTGTCGGTCAGCTCCTTCCAGATGCCGGAGACGTCCTTCACCTCCGCCTGCACGCCCAGCGTGCCCTCCGTGCCGACGAGGCGCGCGACGCGCGTCACCTCCGCGCTGAAGCGGTTGAGCTTGTCGACCGTGGAGTTGATCGTGCTCTTGAGCGTGAGGATCTCGCCGCGCGCGTCGACGGTGATCTTCTTCGACAGGTCGCCGTCCGCGATGGCGGTGACGACCTCGGCGATGTTCCGCACCTGGAGCGTCAGGTTGTTCGCCATCGAGTTGACGTTCTCGGTCAGCTCGCGCCAGCGCCCTCGCACGCCGCTGACCTCGGCCTGGCCGCCGAGCACGCCGTCGGTTCCGACCTCGCGCGCGACGCGCGTCACCTCGTCCGCGAACGAGCCCAGCTGGTCGACCATCGTGTTGATGGTCTGCTTCAGCTCGGCGATCTCTCCCTGCGCCTCGACCGTGATCTTCTTGGACAGATCACCATCCGCGATGGCGGTGGCGACCTCGGCGATGTTCCGCACCTGGAGCGTCAGGTTGTTCGCCATCGAGTTGACGTTCTCGGTCAGCTCGCGCCAGACGCCGGACACACCATGCACGCGAGCCTGACCGCCCAGGCGCCCCTCCGTGCCGACCTCGCGCGCGACGCGCGTCACCTCCGCCGCGAACGATCCGAGCTGGTCGACCATCGTGTTGATGGTGTTCTTCAGCTCGAGGATCTCGCCGCGGACCTCGATGTTGATGCTCTGCGTGAGGTCACCGTTGGCGACCGCGGTCGTGACGCGCGCGATCTCGCGGACCTGCGCGGTGAGGTTCGAGGCCATCGAGTTGACGGAATCGGTGAGATCTTTCCAGGTGCCGCTGATGCCGGGGAGCGAGGCCTGGGCCCCGAGCTTGCCTTCCACGCCGACCTCGAGCGCGACCCGGGTCAGCTCGCCGCTGATGTCGTTGAGTCGGTCGACCATTCCATTGACGGTCTTCGCGTGCCGGAGGAAGTCTCCGCGGAGCGGCGGCTCGGCCGTGTCGATCTCGATGCGGTCGGTCAGGTCGCCCATGCCGACGGCCTTGACCACCCGCGCGACCTCCTCGGAGTGCGAGGTCACGTCGTCGAGCATGTCGTTGACGCCGTTGACGTAGGTGGCCCAGCCGCCCTTCGCGGAGCCCTTCTTCAGGCGGCGCTTGGTGCGACCCTCGAGGCCCACGACCTCGCGCATCTCGCCCACCTCCTCGGCGAGCCCCCCCGCCTGCGCCATGACGTCGTTGAAGACCTCGGCGATCTGTCCGTCGAGGCCGGTGAAGCCCTCGGGGAGCCGCACGTCGAACTCGCCGCGGCGCATGGAGCGCAACGCGGCGAGGAGCATGCGCCGGTCGAGGGTGTCAGCGATCTCGACGGCGCGCGTGTCTTGGCCGTCGCCGCGCTTCGCGGGCTTCGCCTTGGCGCTGCTGCTCTTCTTGGCGGGGTTCTTGTTGGCCTTGGCCTTCGACGCCGACGTCGTCGCGCTCATCCTCGACTCCCACTGCTCGGCGCACCGAGCTCGATTCGATCAACACCCGCTTCAGGTCGCGCGGGCTCACCGGCTTGACGAGGTGGCGGTCGAAGCCGGCCTCCATCGCCTTCTGCCGATCACTCTCCTGGCCCCACCCGGTCACCGCGATCAGGGTCGGGCACCGCGCCCCCAGCTCCGCGCGGACGCGGCGGGCGACCTCGTAGCCCTCCATGTCCGGCAGGCCGATGTCGACGAGCGCGATGTCGCAGCGCCACCCAATGAGCAGCGCGACGCCCCGCTCGCCGTCCTCGGCGTCCTCCACCACGTGCCCCCATCGGGTCAGGAGCAGGCCGACCATCTCGCGCACGTCCTCCTGGTCTTCGACGACCGCCACGCGCAGAGGCCGGACGGGCGTCAGCTCGATCGACGAGTCCGGCCGCCGCAGGTCGGGCGCGGAGACGTCCCCCGCGACCTGCGTCACCGGCAGCTCGAGCCGGAAGATCGCGCCGCAGTCGACGCCTTCGCTGTGCGCGGCGATCCGCCCCTCGTGCATCTCCACGAGCTGCTTCGCGAGGTGGAGCCCGAGGCCGAGCCCCCCCTGGCCGACGCGCTCCTGAACGAACGCATCGAAGATGGTACCGAGCATCGACGGCTCGATGCCGCGGCCGTCGTCCTCGACCACGACCTCGGCGGACTCGTCGTCGGCCGTCACGGTGAGCCTCACGTGACCGCGCGGCTCGGTGTACCGGGCGGCGTTGTTGAGCAGGTTCGAGATGACCTGCGCGAGGCGCACCGCGTCTCCGTGCATCGGGATGGGTTCGTCGGGCAACGTGACGGAGAGCTCGTGCTGCCGGGCGTTCAGCCTCGCGCGGCTGAGCTCCACCGCGCGCTGGGCGACCTCGCGCAGATCGAAGTCGGAGCGCCGCAGCTCGATCTTCCCCGATGTCACGCGCGATACGTCGAGCAGGTCGTCGACGAGCCGCTCGAGGTGCCCCAGCTGGCGCTCGATCCGCTGCCACACCTCGGTCAGCTCGGGATCGTCCCGGTCCTGCAGCAGCCCGATCGCGTAGGCGAGCGGGGCGAGCGGGTTGCGCAGCTCGTGGGCGAGGGTGGCGAGGAACTGGTCCTTGCGGCGATCGGACTCGGCGAGCCGGGCGTTGGTGCGCTTGAGCTCGCGCTGGGCGGCGGAGCGCTCGGCCACGGTCCGGGCGAGCTCCTCCGCGCGCGCCGCCATGGCCTCGGCGACCTCACGCTGCTCGGCCATCTGCCGCTCGAGGCTCTCCCGCTCCCATCGCTCCCGCTCCTCGGTGAGCCGCCGCGCGGCCGCGCTCCGCTCGTGCTCCTGCAGCGCCTCGGCCTGCCGCTTCATCTCCTCGGTGCGCTGGAACAGCTCCACGAACACCTTGGTCTTCGCGCGGAGCACCGTCGCCTGGAGCGGCTTGAAGAGGAAGTCGACCGCGCCCAGCTCGTAGCCCTTGAGCACCCGGGCGTCGGTCTGGTCGTAGGCCGTGGCGAAGATGATCGGCACGTGCCGGGTGCGCGGGCGCTGCCGGACGAGCCGGGCCGTCTCGAAGCCGTCCAAGCCCGGCATGTGCACGTCGAGGATGATCAGCGCGAAGTGCCCCTCGAGCAGCTCGCGGAGCGCGGCCTCCCCCGACTCGACCTTCACCAGGCGGTGACCGATCTCGCCGAGGGCCGCCTCGATCGCGAGGAGGTTCGCCGGCTCGTCATCGACGACGAGGATGGACGATGCCTGCCCCCCGGCCGGGGGCGGGGCAGCGTGATCGGGGAGCGCGCTCACTCGACGAGGGCTGATAGGCCCCCGCGGAGACCGGACAATGTCTGGCTGCGAATCCCGAGACGTCCTTCCTCGACACGTGGTCGGCCATCCGCCACCATCCCGGCCCGCGCGAGCCCGAGCTCATGCCCCAGAGAGCCCTTCGAATTCGAGTGTTCCTCGGCCTCTCCGGCAGTCTGGCCCTCGCCTTCGCCTTCCACGCCCTCGCCTTCTACCCGGATCCCCAGGCGACCGGCTTCGGGGACTGGCAGCAGATCCACCACAACTGGGAGGTCGCGCTCGCGGCCTGGCGGCAGCACGGGGAGTGGGCGCTCTGGAATCCCCATCACTGCGGGGGGATCACCCACCTCGGCAACCCGGAGTCGCAGCACTTCAGCCCGTTCTTCCTGCTCTCGTTCCCTCTCGGGACGACCCTCGCCATCAAGCTCATGCTCGTGGCGCACGCCTGGGCCGGGATGGTGGGCGCGTTCCTGTTCGCGCGCCGCGGCCTCGGCCTGACCCGGGCGGGCGCATGCGTGGCCGCTGGCGGCTTCGCGCTCAACGGGTTCTTCGCGTGGCAGATGGCCGGCGGCCACTTCACGTTCGTCCCCTTCTACCTCGCGCCCTGGCTCCTGCTCACCTGGCGCGCGGCCTACCGCGAGCTGCGCTGGGCGGTCGCCACCGCCGCGCTCCTCGCGCTGACCCTGCTCGAGGGAGGGACCTACCCGTTCCCCTACTTCGTCCTGCTGCTCGCGTTCGACGCGGCGCTGGTCGCCGCGCGCGATGTCCGCCGGACGCGCTCCGCCCGCCCGCTCGCCCGCGTGACCGCCACCGGTCTGACCATCTTCGGGCTCACCGCGACTCTCGGCGCCATCCGGATCCTCCCCGTCGTGCGGACGCTGAGGCTCTTCCCGCGCACCATCGAGAGCACCGACTCGATGCTGCCGCACGAGCTGATCGAGGTGTGGACGACCTGGGACTTCCCCTGGCGCCATCCGGATCACATCTACGTCTGGAACGAGTACACGGCGTTCGTCGGCTGGCCGCTGCTCGTCGTCGCGCTCTTCGGTCTCGGCGCGTGCCTCCTCCGACGCCGCTGGGAGCCGGCCCTGGGGCTGCTCTTCTTCGCGGCCCTGATGATGGGCAACCACGGCCCGTTCGCGCCCTGGGAGCTGATCCATCGGCTCCCCGTCTACGACTCCCTGCGCGTCCCCTCGCGCTTCAGCGTGCTGGCCACGTTCTACCTGGCGCTCCTCGCGGGCGCGGGGCTCGACGCCGCCGCGGCCTGGCTCCGCGAGCGCCGTCTGCTGAGCCGCGTGGGCGCCCTCCCCCGCCAGGTCCTCGCGGCGCTCGCCGTCGCGGTGCTGGTGCTGCCCGGGACGATCTTCGGCGTGGTGATCCACGATCACTGGGATCTGCCGGCGGTGCACGGGGCGCCCGCGGGGCGTTTCCACCTCGACACCAGCCCCGCGTATCAAACCGAGCTGGCGTCTCTGCCGAGGCGCGGGGTGGGCACGACGCAGTGTTACGTCGGCGCGATGAGCTGGCGCGTGGCCCCCGGCCTGTGGCGCGGCGATCGCCCCCAGGTGCGGGTGCCCGAGGGCGGTCGTCTCCTGGCGGCGCATCGCACCAACCACGGCGTGTTCGCCACCGTGGACCTCCCGGAGCGCGCCCGGGTGATCTTCAACCAGAACTTCCACCCGGACTGGGAGGTCGTCGGTGATACGGGTTCCGTCGTCGACGACGCGGGCCGACTCGCCGTCGCGCTGCCCGAGGGGCGACATCGGCTCGAGGTGCGCTATGAGCCCGCCACGCTCTGGTACGCTCGCATCCTGACTCTCCTCGGGCTGCTCGTGGCCTTCCTCCTCTGGCGCGGAGCGCTCCCTTCGCGATGACCCGCTCGCGCGTCCTGCACTCCAGCGCCGTCCTCCTCGCCACCGCGGCCTTGCTCGCCGCGGCGTGGTGGGCGGACGGCTACGCGCGCCGCGGGCTCTCCGTCCGCTACGAGGCCCTGATCGAGGAGCCGGTCGAGGAGCCGCCCCAGGAGTCGGTGGAGGAGTCGGCGGAGGAGACAGGCGGGGAGGTAGGCCAGGAGGCCCTCGGAGCGCGCCTCGGAGCACGCCCCGGGACCCAGGAGCCGCCGCGCGTCGAGCGAGCTCCTTCCTCGTCGAACGACACCGCGACCCGGGAGCGCTACGTCGAGGTGCTGCGCACGGTCGAGCACCGGATCCAGCACCCGAACGAGCACCGCGCGCTCAGCCGCTACGTCCAGTCCTGGGACTACGCGAGCCTCGGGGTGCCGGACGAGATGCCCCGGTTTCGCATCACGATGTGGGGCCGCCTCCACGTCGACGGCCCCGGCTCCATCCACCTCCGCGCGCGCCCTCACTCGGGCGAGGCGGAGCTCTTCGTCGACGGCGAGCGCGACCCGGAGTGGGTCTCACCCGGCGAGCACGACGTCCGGGTCGAGTGGTCGGGGCGCTTCGAGGAGAAGCGCGACCGGACCCCGATGCAGACCAGCCTGCTCCTGCAGCAGAGCGTGGACGGTCGCAGCTGGGAGGACGTCGACAGCGCGGACACCCGCCCCGCGTGGACCGACGAGGGCGACGTCGCGATCGTCTGGACCGCCGCCGCCCTCGCGTGGCTCCTGCTCGTCCTGCCGCTGGCGCTGATCCTGTTCGGGGATCCGGCCCGGCGCCGGCGCCGGCTCGGCTGGCTCGCGCTGGCGGGCATCCTGACCCTGGGCCTCGGCTACCGGCTCTGGGACTACCACGTGATGCCCCAGTTCCAGGAGAACGGCGACGAGCTGTTCGCGGTCTGGAACGGCTACTCGCTGCTCACCGAGGGCGAGACGCGGGGCTGGACCTTCTGGTCGCCGTACTACGGAGGCGGCGTCGAGCGGAGCGAGCTGGTCTACTGGATGCAGACCAACGGCCGCTGGCAGATCATCCAGCCGTACTTCGAGCACCCGCCGCTGGCGCACGTGATGGTGGGGGCCGCGGCCTGGCTCGGCGGCGCGGAGCACTGGTCCCACGGCCGCCAGAAGCACACCCGGCTCGTCCCCATCGCGCTCTCGGTCCTGATCATGGGGCTGATGTTCCTCGTCGGGCGCGAGCTGGACCAGCGTCAGAGCCTGGCCCCCTGGCTGGGCGTCTTGCTCTACGCGGCACTGCCCCTCTTCGTGATCAACAACCGCGCGATCAAGGAGGAGATGGTCGTCGTCCCGCTCGAGCTCCTCTCGATGTGGCTCTTCTTGCGGTGGCGACGCGGGGTGCGCGCGGACGCGCCACGAGACGCCCTGATCGTCCTGGCCGGCCTCTCGGCGGGGCTCGCGGTGCTCGCGAAGATTCCGTCGGGCATCTTCGTGCCCGCCCTGGTGCTGCTCGTGATGACCACCGGCCGCTGGAAGAGCGCGGTGAAGGTGGGCCTCGCGGGCCTGGTCGGCATCGCGCTCCTGCTGACCTACGGCGCGGTGATGGACTGGCAGCAGTTCACGTTGACCACCTTCAAGCAGGCGACGGGCCGGCCCGCGCACTGGAACATCTTCCCGCGCTTCTTCGCGGACGGGATGCTGGTCCACAACATCACCTTCCACGCCCACCAGCTCTTCCTCTGGCTCGCGGCGCTGACCCACTTCGGGGGCCGCGGCCGGCGCGTCGACCCGGCCTGGGTCGTCTTCCCGACCTGCTACCTGATCGTGATCGCGGTCTCGAGCGGCAACTGGACCTTCGGCTGGTACATGCTGCCGGTCTACCCGTTCCTCTGCCTCGCCGCGGGGCAATTCCTCGTGTCGCTCTGGCGCGAGCCGAGCCCCCTCGCCGGCCTGATCTTCATGGGCCTGCTGGTGATGTACTTCGGCAACTTCTTCGAGACGCCGCGCGCGATGAAGAGCTCGATCCACTGGCCTCGCCTCCGCACCTGGATCAGCGCCTTCGTGCTCTTCGCGATCGGCCCCTACTTCCTCGCGACGGTGCGCCGCTGGCGCTGGACCCAGACCGTGGCCCGCGCCGCCACCGCGCTCGGCCTGGTGCTCGTGGTCGGGCTGAGCGGCTGGTACGTCTACCACTACGACGTGCTCTACGAGAGCCACTGGAACTTCGACCGCGACCGCTACTTCGATCGGTGATCTCCCGAGAAAACCGGCACGCGGAAGAGGAGGCGCTGCGCGGCTTCTACCTCGCCCGTCGCGGGCACCGCGGCGCGCTTCGCCGATCTGCTCGACACGATCGCCAGCGACGGCGGCTACGACCCCCTGCCGTGTGCCGAAGCGTGGCTCCGGCGGGACGCCCTCCCCTCGAGCGAGGCTCGCGAGTGACGCTCCCTTGCCGGATCGCGAGGAGCCGGGTAGTTCTGGCGGCGTGACGACGGCGTCGATGGCGGGGCGGATCCGCGAGTTCTTCCTTTTGCGCGAAGCGCGCCACGCAGCGGCCCGGGTCGACGAGGCGTCGCGCCAGGCCATCTCGCGTGACCTGCGAGCCGCGCATCAAAAGGCCGAGGCCGCCGACGCGCTGTGGTCCGGCGGTCACATGTCCGAGGGCCTCGCCCTCGCGGCGACGGCCCTGGAGCAGACGGCCGCGCTCGCCCCTTCGGTGGCCGCTGCGGTTCCACCGGCCCCGCTGGCGCCTCACCTGCCCGCCGCGGAAGCGGGAGCGGCTTCGGAAGCGGAAGCGGCTTCGGAAGCGGAAGCGGCTTCGGAAGCGGAAGCGGCTTCGGACGCGGAAGCGGCTGCGGACGCGGAAGCGGCTTCGGAAGCGGGAGCGGAGGCGGGAGCAGGGGCGGGAGCAGAAGCGGCTTCGGACGCGGACGCGGAAGCGGCTGCGGACGCGGAAGCGGCTGCGGACGCGGAAGCGGCTTCGGAAGCGGAAGCGGCTTCGGACGCGGAAGCGGCTGCGGCTTCGGAAGCGGCTTCGGAAGCGGGAGCGGAGGCGGGAGCGGACGCGGAAGCGGCTTCGGAAGCGGAAGCGGGAACGGAACCGGGAACGGAACCGGGAACGGAACCGGGTGCGGCAGGCGCGGCAGCGGGACCCGCCGCGAGACCGGGACCGGCGGCAACTCCGGCACGGGGCCCCGACCCGAGCGTCCCGGCTCACCAGGCCGTCCTCTCCCGTCTCCACGCCACCTCGCTGCCTCTCCTCGACGACGAGGTCAGCCCGGCCCACGCGCAGCTCTTCACCGATCTCCTCGACGCCCAGCGCGCGCTCGAGCGCTCTCTCTCGTCCGCGGTGATGACCCCGCGCCAGATCGCCTGGACCGGCGCGCTCCGCTGGACGGCGGCCATCGCCGCGCTGGGCCTCCTGATCGCCGGAGCCGCGTGGCTCTTGAAGACGCCTCAGGAGGCGTTCGCGCACGCGAGCGGGGTGTGGGAGAGCCGTCCCGAGTTCCGCCCGGAGATGGCGGTCGACGACGACACCGACACCGAGTTCCTCCTGCCGGACGAGGCGCCCGGGTGGATCGAGGTCCGCTACTCGCCGGCGCGCGACATCACCAAGATCAAGCTCCTCAACGCGCACAACCGCAACTACAACGACCGCGGCACGCGCGAATACGTCGTGCACGTCTACAGCCGCAACGAGGAAGTGCAGACCATCGAGGGCGAGTTCGACGCGATCGAGCCCGACCCGGAGTTCGTCGAGCACGCGGCGCGGCACCGGAGCGTCGACCGGATCCGCATCGAGGTCACCTCGTGGTTCCGGCGCGGCGGCGGCTTCGGCGAGATCGCCGTGGAGTGATCCCGCCGCTGTGCTGGGCGTCGAAGCGCCCGGAGTGCCGCAGTCACGGAGCCTCCCAGCAAGGCGGCGGCCCCAGCGCCCCGCCGCTGGGGTCGGCGCCAAAGCGCGCGGAGCGCGCGACGCGCCGTAGGTGGGAGGGGGGCCCCATGGGCGCTCCGCCCCATGGGGGGAGGGTCTGCGTTCAGACCCTCCAACGAGAACGGGCCGCGAAGCGAAAGCGCGAGCCGCGGGGGCCCCAGCGCCCCGTCGCTGGGGTCGGCGCCCAAGCGCGCGGAGCGCGCGACCCGCCGTAGTCAGGGAGGGGGGCTTCATGGGCGCTCCGCCCCATGGGGGGAGGGCCTGCGTTCAGGCCCTCCGAAGAAAAAGCCGCCGCGGTGCGCGCGGCGCCATGCGCGGAGCGATCGGTTGCGCTCCTCCTGCTGGAGATGCGGCGACGGCTCGTGATCGAACAGCTCCAGCTCGGACAGGACCACCGAGCCGCCGTCGACCCAGATCCACGCCTCGTTCATGCCTTCCCGGGTCACTCCCCAGGGCAGCGTGAACGCGAGCACCTCGCGGCGCCCCGCCGGCACCGCCGCCGTCGCGATCCCGACCCCGTTGACCGTCAGCCCCACCGCCGAGCGGCCCTCGTCGGGCGCGAGCGACGCCACCGTCAGCTCCAGCCGGCCGACGTGACCGTAGTGCAGCGGCAGGAGCACGCGCGAGCTCCCGGGCCGCAGGATCACGCCTCGCTGCCCGCCGTGCGTCTCGATCGCCTCGCCCGCGCTCGGGCCGTCCACGTAGTGGATCGAGTCGTCGGCGCGGAAGTCGATCCGGCTGGGCCCGGCGTTCCGCAGCAGCGTCTGATACTCGTGGAAGAAGAGCTCCGGGCCGCCGAGCACGTCCCAGCGGCGCGGGTGCACGCCGTGCTCGATCGCGAACGGGATGGACGCCGGCCAGGTGAGCGGGTTGCCCAGGGTCTTCCACACCGGGCCGAACGATCGCCCGAGCACGCCCGCCCAGTGCGTCGGGGACGCGAGCGGCAGGTGGGTCCGGAGCGCGCCCGCGACGCCGACCGACGTGCTCACGTTGAGGAACCCCAGCACGACCACCGCCCCGGCGGTGACGAGCGCGAGCGACGCGGCCGCGCGGCGCCGGACCGAGAAGCGCCACACCTCGTGCGCGAACCCGGCGAGCCCCACCATGAAGGGCACCGCGAGCGTATCGAAGCGGCGGCCCGGGAAGCCGACCGCGCCCCACCAGTCGTACACCGCGGCCACCACGTAGGTGTTGGCGAGGGTGACCACGAGCAGCCCCACCCCGAGCGCGCGGGTCCGGCGCCGGAGCGCGAGCGCGGCCAGCCCCGCGAAGACGAGCACGTGCACGGGCGCCCAGGGCACCAGCCCGTTGGCGGAGAAGAGCGCCCCGAGCATGCGCGGCCGATCCCAGCGCATGAAGTTCTCGCCCTGTGACATCGCGAACGGATCGCCGAGGGTGTGCCAGGCGAACCAGAGCTGCGGCGAGAAGATCACGAGCATCAGCGCCGCGAAGAGCACGCCGGCGCCGACGTGCCGCGCCAGCGCGCCGGGCCGCGGCGATCGCCAGGCCTGCGCCAGCCAGCTGCCGAGGGGGAGCAGGACCAGGATCGCGTTCTGACTCCGCATCAGCATCGCGACGCCGAGCGCCAGCCCCTGCAGCGCCCACCCCTTCGCGCTCGGCCGGTCTCGGTAGCGGTCCCAGGTGTACACCGCGAGGCCCGCGCCGAAGCTCGAGCCCGCGTGCCCGTAGCTCAGCATCATCGTCGCGTAGTAGGTGAGCGAGGTCAGCACCCCGACGCCCGCCGCGCCCACGAACGCGCTGCCCGCGCCGAAGTGCCGCCGCGCCGTCAGGAAGCCCAGCAGCATCGTCAGCCAGCCCGCGAGCAGCGAGCCGTACACCGCCCGCTGCGAGATCGGCGGCAGGCAGCCGTTGGCGCGGTGTGGGTCCGGGCTCGCGGTCGCCGGGTGCGTCAGCCGGTCGAAGGCGAGGATCGGCACCCAGAACAGGGCCGGGCCCATGTTCCAGTGGTTGATGTCCTCACCGACGGGCTGGCGGGCCATGCTCCAGGGATCGGGGCAGAGCCGATAGTCCTCGTGGAAGTCGAGATCGCCGTCGAAGACGAGCGAGCGCGCCCACAGATAGGTGTAGTAGCCGTCGCCGTGGACCGACGACTCCATGGGGTTCGCCGCCGCCAACGCGACATACAGCCCGAAGAGCGCGGCGAACCCGAAGACGACCGCCTGGCGACGGCCTGATGAGGGTGAGGGACCCACGCCGTCGACGGGCTTATCCGGCGCGCCCGATTCAGTCAATTCCTCAGCATCCCAGGGGCGCTCCAAACCCTCGAAATTCAGGGGTTTTGCGGCCCTGGGCGCGGTCCTTGCCTTCGAACGGTGAGGTGACTATGTTCGGCTGACGTCGAACACGTGGGGGTGCGTCCGTTCCCCTCCGAGCTCGGCGGATCCGGTGGTGCCATCGGCGCCATGGGGCCCTAAGCTCCACACTGGAACGCCCTTCCTTCGATGCGCTTCATTCGCACTCTGTGACGACAGGTGAACATGTCCGACGACGAGACCCCGCCCGAGGTGGGAGAGCAGGACCTGAACTTCGGCGATGAGCTGCCGATCCTGCCGATTCGCAACGCGGTCCTCTTTCCCGGGGCCGTCGCGCCCTTCGACGTCGGCCGAGAGAAGTCGGTCGCCCTCGTCGAGGACATCGATGGCCTCAGCCAACCCGTCATCGCCATCTTCGCCCAGCGCGATCCGGCGACCGACGATCCGACCCAGGCCGATCTCTACCCCGTCGGGGTAGCGGCCCGCGTCCTCAAGGCGCTGAAGCACAGCTCCGGCAACTACAGCCTCATCCTGCAAGGCCTCGTGCGCATCCGCATGGAGGGCATGCAGCACGAGGAGCCGTACCTCAAGTGCCGCATCAGCCGGCTCGACGAGCCGACCGGTGAGGACGTGGAGACCGAGGCGCTCGCGATGAGCCTCAGGGACATCGCCAAGCAGGTCATCCAGCTCATGCCGGAGCTGCCCCGCGAGGCCAGCTCGCTCATCGACTCCATCCAGGAGGCCGGCCAGCTCGCCGATCTCGTGGCCGCCAACCTCGACGCCCCGGTGGACGAGAAGGCGCAGCTGCTCGAGACCATCGAGGTCAAGGAGCGCATCCGCAAGGTCCTCCGGCTGCTCACCCGGCAGCTCGAGATCCTGAAGATGCGCGAGCGCATCAACTCCCAGATCAAGGAGGAGATGGGCAAGAACCAGCGCGAGTACGTGCTCCGCCAGCAGCTCAAGGCCATCAAGGAAGAGCTGGGCGAAGAGGACGGCGACGCCGGTGATCTCGACGTGCTCGACGAGCGCATCACCAAGGCGAACCTCCCCCGCGAGGCGGAAGAGGTCGCGCGCAAGCAGCTCAAGCGCCTGCGCTCCATGCAGGTGGGCAGCGCCGAGTACACGGTGGTGCGCACCTACATCGACTGGATCCTCGACATCCCGTGGTCGAAAGAGACCACGGACAACCTCGACATCCCGTCGGTGCGCAAGGTGCTGGACGAGGACCACTCGGGCCTCGACAAGGTCAAGAAGCGCATCGTCGAGTACCTCGCCGTCCGGAAGCTCAAGAAGGACAAGAAGGGCCCGATCCTCTGCCTCATCGGTCCGCCCGGCGTCGGTAAGACCTCGCTCGGCCGCTCCGTGGCGCGCTCGCTCGGTCGCAAGTTCGTGCGCATCAGCCTCGGCGGCGTGCACGACGAAGCGGCCATCCGCGGCCACCGCCGCACCTACGTCGGGGCCCTGCCCGGCCAGGTGATCCAGGGCATGAAGAAGGCCAGCACGATCAACCCGGTCTTCATGCTCGACGAGATCGACAAGATCGGCCACGACTTCCGCGGTGACCCGGCGGCGGCGCTCCTCGAGGTCCTCGACCCCGAGCAGAACGACACCTTCGCCGACCACTACCTCGAGATCCCCTACGATCTGTCGAAGGTGATGTTCATCGCCACCGCGAACGTGGGCGACACCATCCCGGCTCCGCTCCGCGACCGCATGGAGATCATCGAGATCCCCGGCTACACGCGGCGGGAGAAGCTCGACATCGCGCGGGACCACCTCATCCCGAAGCAGCTCGAAGAGCACGGCATCAAGACCAAGCAGCTCACCTTCGAGACCGACGCGGTCGAGGTCGTCATCGACAGCTACACGCGCGAGGCCGGCGTCCGGAACCTCGAGCGCAAGCTGGCGAGCGTCATCCGCGGCGTCGCGGTGAAGGTCGCCGAGGGCCACGAGGGCCCGTACACGATCTCCAACGCGGAAGACGTCCGCGAGTACCTCGGCGCGCAGCGCTACTCCTCGGAGGTCGCCGAGCGCACCGAAGAGACGGGCGTGGCGACGGGCCTGGCGTGGACGGCGGTCGGCGGCGAGATCCTCTTCATCGAGGCGACCCGCATGCACGGCACCGGCAAGCTCCAGCTCACCGGCCAGCTCGGCGACGTGATGAAGGAGTCGGCGCAGGCGGCGCTCAGCTGGGTCCGCACTCGGGCGAAGTCGCTCAAGATCGACGAGGACTTCCTCGAGAAGCACGACATCCACATCCACATCCCCGCGGGCGCCATGCCCAAGGACGGCCCGAGCGCCGGCGTGACGATGATGACGTCGCTCGTCTCGCTCCTGACCGGCATCCGGATCCGCCACGACGTGGCGATGACGGGCGAGATCACCCTCCGCGGCCGCGTGCTGCCGGTCGGTGGTGTCAAGGAGAAGGTCCTGGCCGCGCACCGCGCGGGCATCAAGCGGGTCCTCCTCCCCGAGCGCAACGTCGCGGATCTCGAAGAGGTCCCGAAGGAGATCAAGGACGAGCTCGAGTTCATCGGCGTCAGCCACATGACCGAGGTCCTCAAGCTCGCCCTCGAGGAGCCCGACAAGCTCGACCTGCCGGCCTTCGAGCTGGAAGAGGACGAGCGAAGCGGCGCCAAGCACGCCCGCCAGGCCGCTCCCCCGGCCTGACAGCGTCTCCATCCGGAGACACCATCCAGGCGTTGACCTAAACGTTTGGACCGCCGAGCGCCCGCATGTAATCGTTTGGACGTCTGTCTAACGATTCTGCGGGCGCTTTGCCGTGAACGAACCGAACCGACCGCCTCCCCACGCGCCCGAAGTCCCCGCTGGCACCCAGCCCGTCGGGTACGCCTGGCTGGTCCACACCTACGGGCTGCGAACCCTCCCGCATCACCGCTGGACCTTCTCGGGTGGGAGCCGCCGTGTGCTCGAGTCGGGGGGGCGCACCACGCTCGTCGTGCCCGCGCGCACCGCGGATCCCGGGCGCATGTCGCTCCTCGATCACCTCCTCTTCGGCCTGAAGCACGAGGGGGTGGCGCTCGAGATCCTGGACGCGCTCTTCGAGGCGGCGCCCGAGGCCGAGCTGACGCAGCTCGTCGCGGACGCCGTCCGCGGCGCGCCGACGAGCAAATACGTGCGGCGGCTCTTCTGGCTCTACGAGCACCTGACGTCCCGCCGCGTCCCGGTCGACGACGTCGAGAAGGGCAACTACGTGCCCCTGCTCGACCCGAGCGACTACTTCACCGGCCCGCCGGAGCGGTCTCGACGGCACCGCGTCGACGTCAACTTGCTGGGCGACATCACGTTCGCGCCCATCGTGCGACGGAGCGCGCTCTTGTCCACCTGCTCGTCCGAGGCCTTGCGCGCGAAGCTCGACGGGCTGCTCGGCGCCTTCGACGCGGACGCGCTCCGTCGCGCCATCTCGTACCTCTACACCAAGGAGACGCTGTCCTCGTTCGAGATCGAGCGGGAGCGCCCTCCGAAGGACCGCGCCGAGCGCTTCATCGCCCTCCTCTCCCACGTCGACGCGCACGCCCCGATGACGGAGCGCCGCCTGCTCGAGCTGCAGCGGGTGATCGTCGACCCGCGCTTCGCGGCGGACGGCTGGCGCGCCGGACAGGTGTACGTCGGCGAGGCGCTCGACTGGACGCGGGAGCGGGTGCACTTCGTGGCGCCGAAGCCCGACGACGTCTCCGCGCTGATGGCGAGCCTGCTGACCACCATGGAGCGGCTCGAGCGCTCATCGCTCGACCCGGTGATCTACGCCGCGCTCTGCTCGTTCGCGTTCGTCTTCGTGCACCCCTTCGAGGACGGCAACGGCCGACTCCACCGCTTCCTCATCCACCACGCGCTGGCGCGGCGCGGGCTCACGCAGCCCGGCGTGATCGTGCCCGTCTCCGCCGTCATGCTCGCGCGGCGCGCCGAGTACGACGCCGCCCTCGAGGCGCTCTCACGGCCCCTCATGCAGCTGCTCGACTACGAGGTGGACGACGCGGGGCGGCTCACCGTCCGCGGCGAGTCGCTCCGTCACTATCGCTTCTTCGACGCGACCCCGATGGCCGAGGCGCTCTACCGCTGGCTGGAGATCGCCATCGAAGAAGACATGCGGGCCGAGCTCGACTTCGTCGTCCGCTTCCGGGCCGCCAAGGCGGCCGCGCGCTCCATCGTCGACATGCCCGACCGGCTGTTGACCCTCTTCATCAAGCTCGTGACCCAAAACGACGGAGAGCTGAGCGCGCGCAAACGCGAGGCGCACTTCGACATGCTCGAGGACGACGAGGTCGAACGCCTGCAAGCGGCCGTCGTCGAAGCGTTTCAGAGCGAGAGCCAGGTCAGCTCGTGACGGTTCACGCTCAGATGCACCAGGCGTGAGCCCTCGATCTCCGCGAAGCGCGCCGCGGTCTCGTGATCGGTCTCGCCCTTGAACTTGAGCGTGCAGACGAAGCGCTTGGCGTGGGGGCGCCAGCGCTGCACCAGATCGTAGAGCCGCGTCGGGTAGCAGATGACGTCGCTGAAGAACCAGTCGACCTCCCCCACCTCGTGCGGGTCGAGGCCGAACGCGCTCTCGCCCCGGTAGGTCACGTTGCGGAGCGCGGCGACCTTCGGGTCGAGCGGCGCCTTGTCGACGCTGATCACGTGCGCGCCGAGCTGCGCGAGCGCCCACGTCCAGCCGCCGGGCGCGCTGCCGACGTCGATCACGCGCTCGCCTGGCTGCGGCCAGACCTGGTCGAGCGTGAACGCCTCCCAGAGCTTGAGGTAGGCGCGACTCGGCGGGCCCTCCCGGTCCTCGACGAAGCGCGCTTCCCCGTGCGGAAAGGGGCTCGTGCACCGCGCCGAGAAGAGCATCGTGTCCCGGTCGAGCAGGGTCCAGGACCCGAGGGGCGCCTCCGGCAGCGGCGCGTAGGGCGCGATGGGCTTGGCGGAGACGTGCGGGAGCTTGTCCTGGACGAGCGCCGCGCGGCGGTGCTCCACGTGCGAGTAGAGCGCCCAGTTGCGCTGGATGGACTTGAGCTGTCGGGCCGCGTCGCCGATCGACGCGATGGGCCGGATCTCGGGATCCAGCCAGACGTTCTGCGCCCAGGCCACGGGCCGCGGCGGGCCGGCCGCGAGCAGCAACCTCCCGTGCGTCAGCTCGACCTCGCCCAGCTCGAAGGCGAGCTCGGCCTCGAAGCCCTCCGGCGCGAGGTACGCGGTGCGCATCAGCCGTGTCGTCGCGCGTGCTCGGCCAGCAGGATCGCGGCGGCCACGTTCACGTTGAGGCTCTCGACGTCGCCCGTGCCGGGGATGGTCACGGCCACGTCGGCCACGCGCCGCACCTCGGGAGAGAGCCCCTCCCGCTCGGCCCCGAGCAGGAACGCGCACCGCGCGGGGAGCTCCGCCTCGTGGAGCGGCGTGCCGCCGTCCACCCCGCCGTTGACCACAGTAGCCACGCGAGCGAAGCCATGCTCGGCGAGCCGATCCAGGCCGCGGACCGGATGATTCCAGCGCAGGACCGGCACGTGCTCGGCCCCGCCCTCCGCCACGCGCGCCGTGGCGCCCGAGAGCGCGGGCAAACCGTCCGCGTCACCCGCGAGCGCGGTCCGGCCGAAGTGCGCCGCCGTGCGCAGGATCGCGCCGACGTTGTGCGGGTTGCCGACGCCGTCGAGGAAGAGCAGCCGCGCGCTCGGCGCCGCGAGCAGCCGCCGGAGGACCGAGTCCGAGTCGCCGTCGGGGATCGGGTCGGCGACCACGCACACGCCCTCGTGGTGCCGCGTCGCCGCGACCTTGCCGAGCTCCACGTCGCTGACCACGCGGTAGGGCTTGCGCCGCGCGGCGAGCAGCTTCATCAGCGGCCCGAACAGCGGCGCCGTCTCGTCGGTGAAGAACGCCCGGTGGATCGCGTCCGGCCGACAGGCGAAGACCGCCTCGCAGGCGTGCACGCCGAAGAACTTCGCGTCGCGGCTCATCGGTCTCGTGTACCCGCGGCCACGCCGATGAGCCAAGGGAAACAGGTCTCCACCCGGACCACCCGGAAGGACGCCTCGAGCAGCGCCTGGAACGAGCGGGGCCCGAACTGCTGGATGTGCTCGGGGTGGTTGCCCCACCGCGCGAGGTATTTGCCGCGCAGGAAGTTGCCGCCGCGGAAGAAGGGCTCCCAGGGGACCGACACGATCGCCACTCCGCCCGTCCACTCGGCGATGCGCTGCACCGCGGGCGCGGGATCGTCGAGGTGCTCGAGGACCTCCAGGCAGAGCGCAACGTCGGCCCACCCCACTTCTGGCTCGCGGCGCACGATATCGGCCTGCTCGAAACGCATCGACGGAACCTCGCGTCGCGCGACCTCGAGCGCCACCGGGTTGAGCTCCAGGCCGAGGTAGTCGACCGCGCCGAGCTCCGCGACGCGGCGCGCGATCATCCCCTCTCCGCAGCCGAGATCCACGACGGTCGAGGGCGACTGACGGGAGACGTGCGCCATGACCCGGTCCACGAACCGCGCGATCACCCGCTGCATCAGCGGGTTGCCGGTCTGGTACTTGCCGTAGTTGGAGGTGATCTCCGCCGCGCTCACGACGCCTCCGCGCGCTGCGTGGGCTCGGGGCGCGGCGTCGCCTCCCCAGGCAAGAGCTGGCTGCGGACCGTGTACGAGGGCGCGACGCTGCGGGTGCTGTTGATCATCTCTCCGAGCAGCCCCGTTGAGACGAGCTGCACGCCCAGCATCAAGAGCAGGATCCCGAGGAAGAAGAGCGGCCGGGTCCCGATCGGGCCGAGGCCGAGGAACCAGAGCACGGTCAGGTACGCGAGGCAGAGCACGCCCGCCGTGGACAGGAGCAGGCCCGCCCAGCCGAAGAGATGCAGCGGCCGGCGGCGGTAGCGCGTGAGCAAGATGACCGTCATCAGGTCGAAGAGGCCTCGCGCCATGCGCTCGACGCCGTACTTGCTCTGGCCCCACTTGCGCGCGTGGTGGGTCACCGGGAGCTCGCCCACGCGGAAGCCGCGGCCGTGCACGAGCACGGGGATGTATCGATGCAGCTCGCCGTAGAGGTCCAGCCCTTCGACGGCCTCCCGGCGATAGACCTTGAGGCCGCAATTGAAGTCGTGGATCTTCAACCCGGTCAGCGCTCGGACGGTGGCGTTGAAGAGCTTCGACGGCGCGGTCTTCGTCAGCGGATCGTGCCGCTTCTCCTTCCAGCCGCTGACCACGTCGAGGTCGTTCTCCTCGAGCTCGGCGAGCAGCCTCGGCAGCTCCTTCGGATCGTCCTGGAGGTCCGCGTCCATCGTGAAGATGTAGCGGCCGCGGGCCACCTTGAAGCCCGCGTCGAGCGCGGCCGACTTGCCGAAGTTGCGGCGGAACCGGATCAGGCCCACGTGGGGGTGCGCGGCCGCGAGCTCGCGCACCCGCTCGGGTCCGCCGTCCCGGCTGCCGTCGTCGACGAAGAGGATCTCGAATGGCTCGCCGTGCGCGTCGAGCACTTCGACGAGGCGCGCGTGTAGCTCCTCCAGGGTCCCCTCCTCGTCGAGGAAGGGGATGACGACGCTGATGACGGGATCCATGTGCCAGACCAAGCGCGCGCCGATCGGCGCGGGGGTCTATCCTCCCACCCGTCGCGCCCATGTCAACGGAACCCACGACCCGTCGTGTCTCGCCGCTGCGCGCCCTCCTCGGCGTCGTCGCCACGGTGGCCCTGCTCGGCTGGCTGCTCTCGCGGGTCGAGCCGGCCCAGGTCGTGGCGGTCCTGGGAGACCTCGATCCGATCTGGACGAGCGTGGGCCTCTGCCTCTACCTGGCGCTGCAGGGGGTCCGTGCCTTGCGCTTCCGCCGCCTGGCCCCCGAGGCGACCCCGCGCCTTCTGCTGTCGGTCCACCTGGTGCAGGCGCTCTTGCTGCGGGTGATGCCCTTCCGCAGCGGGGAGCTGGGCTTCGCGTGGCTCATGCGTCGTCACGGCGGGGGGTCGATGAGTCGAAACCTCGTCGGGGTGCTGCTCGTTCGCGTTCTGGATCTGACCACCATCACGATGCTCTTCGCCGTCGCGCTGATCACCTTCGGGCGGCCCCGAGCCTGGCTCGCCCTGGTCGCGCTGGCGGTGGCGGCGACCCTCGTCCCTCTCGCGTTGCGACCGCTGCTGTCCCTCGGTGCGCGCATCGTCGGTCGCTCGACCGCGGGCCGCGCGCGCCTCGCGGCCCCGGGGAGGCGCCTCGCCGCCGCGCTCGAGGAGGCGTCCACGCTCCCTGGGCGCGCCATCGCCACGCTGCACGCGATCACGCTCGCCCAGTGGACGCTCAACTTCGTGCTCCTGTGGGTGATGCTCGCCGCGATGCGCGTGCCCGCCTCGCTCGCGCAGACGGTCCTCGGAGGCACGGGCTCGGTGTTCGGCGCGCTGGTGCCGATCGCGGGGGTGGGAAGCTTCGGGCCGCTCGAGGCGGGCTGGACCCTGGGCTTCGCCGCTGTCGGGATGGAGGAGACGGTGGCGGTGACCTCGGCGTTCGGGTTCTCGGTCGTGTCGTTCGCCTATGCGCTCGTGAGCGCGGCGCTCGGGTGGGGGCTGCTGCCGGCTCGACCTGCGGTCCGTCCCGAGCCTTGATAGTGTCCCCGGCCGATGTCCGCGATCGCGCCTACTCGACGTGTTGTCTCCTGGATCTCCCGGTGGTGGCCCGACGTTGTGGGAGGGGCGATCGCGCTGGTCTACGCGCTCCCTTCGCTCTGGTACCCGTTCGCGAAGGATCAGCCGATCCACTGGTACATCGCGCAGCGGCTCCTGGAGGGGGAGCTCCCGTACGTCTCCGCGCTGAGCACCAAGGCGCCCGGCGTGTTCGCCGTCTTGGCCGCCGCGTCCGCGGTCTTCGGAGATGGGATGGCGACGGTGCGCATCGTCGACATCCTGTTCCTCGCCCTGGGCGGCTGGATCGTCGTCACCTTCCGCTTTCGGCGCGAGCACGGGTCGAACGCGACGGAGATTCCCCCACCCGAGCCCGGTGAGCTGGGCGCCGCGTGGGTCCTCGGGGCGACCTTCCACTACACCTTCTTCGACTTTTCGGACACGGGTCATCCCGAGCTCTGGCAGGGCGTCCTCATGCTCACGAGCGTGTGGGTCGTGGTCCGCGCCCCGGACCGTCGGGTGAGCGTGCGCAGAGCGATCGCTGCGGGCGCGGTCGCGATGCTGGCTGTCACGTTCAAGCACGTGGCGTTCGTGACCGGCGTGCTCGCGGGTGGGTTGGTCGTCGCGTTCGCGGTCCTCCGAAAGGAGCCACAGCTCCGCCTTGCGCTCCGAAACGCCGCCCTCTTCAGCGCAGCGGTCGCCGCTGTCCTGGGGCTCGTCGCGCTGCCGTGGGCGCTGGCGGGTCACTTCGACGTGCTGTGGGAGACCATGGTGACGTTCATCCTCGACTACGCCGGCAAGAGCGTCGGGGCGCGGCACGGTCCCCCCCCCTTCCTGACCTACGACCACGGGCTGTTCGCCTTCGTCGCCGCGCTCGGCGTGCTCTACGCCGGGCTCGCGGTGACCGTGGCCTCGCGGCACAGGCGGGGGACGCGCCTGGGGATCATCGTCCTGCTCACGGTGCTGTTCGCGTTCGTGTCGGTGGCCATGCAGAAGCGAGGTCTCGCGAGCTTCGTGTGGACCTACTACTTCGTCACGATGGTCCCGTTCCTGACGCTGGCGACGGCGTGGGGGCTCCGGGCTCAGCTGCCGCGGCGAGGTGTGGCGCAGCTCGCGGTGGCGATCGCGCTGATGCTGGGCTTCTTCGTCTACCAGCCGGCGGGCACGCACCAGAGCGATCACACATACCTCGCGGAACACCGCAGCTTCTGGCGCCTGATCGCGGGCGAGCGCACCTCGGAGGAGCATCACGCTCCCCATCGCGATGGCCCGCTGGAGGACTACAACCGGCTGCGTCGCGTCGCCGACTACGTCAACGCGCGGTCCCGGCCGGGCGACACGCTCTGCCTCGACGGGTGGATCATGATGATCTACCAGATGACCAAGCTGCGCTGCCCGTCGCGATTCCTCTACGGCGACGGGCCGAACAGACGCCCCGAGTGGGTCGCCGAGTACCGGCAGATGCTCCAGCGCGAGCCGCCCACCTTCTTCGTGACCTTCGGCCTCCGCCCGCGGGTGCGCCAGCTGATGGCCCGCGGCTACACGCGGCACGACATCGAGTTCGAGGACGCCTGGTACACGGTGCTCGAGCGACCGCGCGATCGGTGAGAACTTTTTGGTTCGGCCGTAGTCTGAGGGGGCACGGCCCTGAGCCGTGGCGCGATGATGACGGGCGAGGACGAGGCCGACTTCGAGGCGGCGCTGGTGGCGATGCACGCCAGCCGGCGTCGTGCGCTCCGTCTCGGGCTCGGGCTGCTGGTGGCCACCGCGGTGGTGACGCCGGTCTGGCAGGCCCACGGCGAGCACGTGCGGCGCTATGTGCGCGGGGAGATCGACCTCGAGGGCGAGCCGCGCTTCGAGCCACCGCACGAGCCGGATCCGCGCGCCTTGGCCCAGATCGACTTCGCCGAGGTGCACGAGCGGCTCGTGCCCGGCTGGAGCATCGCGCTGGCGCACGCGGACTCGCCCTACTGGGAGCGACAGGCGGACCGGAGCTTCGAGCGGCTCGCGGCGGAGCTGGCGCCCGATCCGAACCTGCACGCGCTGCTCACCGACGTGCACCGGCGGCTCCGCGAGGACCCGGTCGCGCACGCGCCCCGGCTCGACTACTTCCTCTGGGCCTACAACGACTACCTCGACCAGCAGCGCGTGCCCTGGCGAGTGGAGGCGTCGCTGGCGCTGGGCGGAGAGCGGCCGATCTTCCGAACGCTCAGCTACGAGGTGCTGGCCGACGAACGGAACGCCGAAGGGCATCGCCTCCGGCTGGTGCGCCGCGCCGACCGGACGAACCTGCTCGAGGGCTGGCTCGGCAAGGCCGGCCGCGGCGACGAGGGCGCGATGGTGCTGATGCGGCGCGTGCTGCACTTCGCGGTCCGGCACGTGTGGCCCGCGCTCCACCCCGCGCTCGACGATCGCCGGCCGCCCGCGGAGCGGAGCTGGCTCGCCTACGTGCGCGAGGAGGTGCGCGCCCAGCTCGACCCGGAGACCTTCCGGCGGCTGAGCGAGACCGCAGTGGACCAGCAGGCGCTGGTCGAGGTCGAGGCTTCGGTGGCCGCGCGCGCGGCCTGCGGCTCGCAGTTCCGGATCTACTCGCTGCCCTACAACGGCCTGAGCGAGCGCGACGTGCGGGTGCTCGAGTGGGCCGCTTACCGGAGCCAGTACCGGCCGTCGTGTCCCGAGATCACGCTCGACGAGGCGGCGCGCATCATCGGCGCGTCCGAGCGGCTCGGGCAGCTGGACGGCATGGAGCAGGCGGTCGAGGCGCTCGCGATGGTGGTCGCCCGCGCGGTCGGCGCGCACGAGCTGCGGCATGTCGCGGACGGGGAGGCGCTCGAGTGTCCCGGCTGCCCCGAGGGGCTCGAGGGGATCGCGCGGGACGAGGTCTCGGCCTACCTGAGCGCGTTCTCGACCGAAGGCATCGGCTATCTGTCTCTCTTCCAGGCCTGCGCGACCCCGCGCGGCGACGGCGTGCACGGGGCCGCGCTCGACGCGGTGATCGAGGCGGTGCTGCCGTTCGGCTGCGAGGGCCCGACCCTTCATGGGCTCTACGACGTGGCCGGGAGGCTCGAGAAGGACCTCTTCGGGCCGCGGGAGCGCGTGACGCTTCCCGCGCTCCCGCCGCGCGTGCAGCTCTTGCCCCGCCGCGCCCGCGCCAGCGCTGATCGTCCATAAATTGGGAATGCGACGCGGGGACCGGCGACCGTACGATCCGTGGGCGTGCCCGAGAACGACATCAAGGCGCTCCAGCACCGCGTCGCCGCCCTCTCGCAGCGGATCCGTGAGCTCGAGTCCGCGGCCGAGGAGGCCGAGGAGACGCGGCAAGCGCTCGCGCTGAGCGAGCAGCGCTTTCGGCTGGCGTTCCAGACGAGCCCCGACGCCATCAGCCTGACGCGCGCGCAGGACGGCATGCTGGTCGACGTGAACGGCGGCTTCACGGAGATCACCGGCTGGACCCGGGAGGAGGCCATCGGGGCGACCTCGGTGGAGATGGAGCTCTGGGTCGACGTGGAGACCCGGCGCCGCATGGCGACCGAGATCGAGGAGCGCGGCGTCGTTCGCAACCTGGAGGCGCAGTTCCGCCGGAAGGACGGCTCGATCCTCTGGGGGCTCTTCTCGGCCCGCGCGTTGATGCTGGACGGGGAGCTCCACCTGATGAGCGTCGCCCGCGACATCGACGCGTGGCGGCGCGCGGAGCGCGAGCGCGAGGAGCTGCGCGAAGCGCTGCAGGAGGCGCAGCGGCTGGAGTCCATCGCGCGGCTCGCGAGCGGGGTCGCGCACGACTTCAACAACATGCTGACCGTGATCCGCGGCTTCACGGGGCTCCTCTCCAAGCAGCTGCGCGACGAGGCGCTGCGGGCCGAGGTGGACGAGATCGACCACGCGGCGACGCGCGCCGCGGAGCTGACGCGACAGCTGCTCGCCTTCGGCCGCCGCCAGGTGCTCCTGCCGCGCACGGTGAGCCTGAGCGACCTGGTGCGCCGCATGCGCAAGATGCTCCGTCGGTTGCTGCCGGCCTCGATCGCCATCGAGGTCGACCTCGCGGAGGACGACTGCCCGGTGCACGCCGACCCGGGGCAGCTCGAGCAGGTCATCGCCAACCTGGCCGTCAACGCGCGCGACGCGATGCCGGCCGGCGGCACGCTGACGCTGGCGGTGCGCGGGGCCTCGCGCGACGAGCGGGACTGGGTGATCGTCGAGGTGCGCGACGACGGCGTGGGCATGGACGACGAGACCCTCGCCCGCATCTTCGAGCCGTTCTTCACGACCAAGAGCCCCGATCGCGGCACGGGGCTCGGGCTCAGCTCGGTGGACGGCGTGGTCCACCAGAGCGGCGGCTTCATGGAGGTCGACAGCGCGCCGCACCAGGGCTCCTCCTTCCGGATCTGGCTGCCTCGCGCGACCGGCGCGCTGGACGAAGACACCCAGCGTCAGTCGCAGATCCCGGCCGTGGGCGGCGGCGAGCATCTGCTGGTGGTCGAGGACGAGCCGTCGCTCCGGCGGGTGCTCGACCGAACGCTCGCCGGGCTCGGCTACCGCGTCACGACGGCCTCGAGCGCGGAGGAGGCGCTGCGCCTCGCCGGTCGCATGGACGCCCCGCCGGACGCGGTGGTCACCGACATCGTGCTGCCCGGGATGCACGGCGCGGAGCTGGCGCGCGAGCTGCGCCATCGCTGGCCTTCGCTGCGGGTGCTCTTCACCAGCGGCTACGCCGAGCAGAGCGTGCTCGCGTCGATCCCGCGCGGGCCCGGCTCGGCGTTCCTGCAGAAGGTCTTCACGCCGTCGGAGCTCCTCGCCGCGGTGCGCGCCCTGCTCGACGCGGCGCACTCGGCCGCCCGCGCCTCCTGACCCTCAGAACGGGCCGTCGAGGATCCAGGTCGGGTCGGCGGGGTCGGCCGTGGTGCGATTGCCGAGCACCCCGATGTGGCCGCGCGCGGTGTAGTCGGTGACGAACTGCCCGCGCTCGTCCATGCGCCAGTAGGCGACGAGGCCGGGCACCGCGCCGGAGATCTGCGCGCGGAAGGACGTCGAGATGGACGCCGCCGAGCGGGCGACGCGCCACACCCTCACCTCGTCCACGTCGGCGTCGGCGAAGCCGCAGCGGAAGCCGATGTCGTTGAACGAGTCGACGAGCCCGGGGAGCAGCCCGGAGGTCGCGAAGAGCGTTCCGTCGACGTAGATCTGCCCCTCGTGCCCGCCCGACGCGGGCCGGACCACGAGGGCGAGGTGCACCCAGGTGTCGGGGCGCACGGGCGGCCCCTCGACGAAGCGATCGGTCCCGGCCAGCTCCCAGCCCATCACGTAGCGGCCGGCGCGCTGGCCGACGACGAGGTGGCGCGAGGTGGCGTCGCCCTTGCTGCAGTACTCGACGTCGGCGACCTCGCGGCTCCGCACCCAGGCCTCGTAGGTGTGGCTGAACGACGTGTCGAAGGGCGGGGCGTCGTCCACCCGCATGAAGGTCCCCCGCGAGAAGCGGAGCGCGGGGCGCGGCGGGCCCGCGTCCTCGGGGAGGCCCGTGTCGGGCCGGGTGGGGGTGGCGTCGCGCGGCGGGACCCGCCCATCCGGGGGCGTGGCGTCGGGAGGCGTGGCGTCCGGGCGCCAGACGAACGCGTCCAGGGGCGACGGCTCCGCGTCGAACGGCGGCGGCGGCGGGTCCGCGTCGAAGGGAACCGGGATCGGCCCCCCGTCGAACGGGGTCGGCGGCGGGCCCACGTCGAACGCAGGCGGCGGCCCGACCTCGGGCGCGGGGGAGTCGCCGAAGCGGCCGTGGCTGTCGAAGCAGGCCACGAGGAAGAGAGCAGCTACGGGGGTCCAGAGGCGCACGGCGCCGGCACTGTAGCCGAAGGTCCGGCCCCACGCTCAGGCCCGGATCTCCGCCGAGCGAGCTGCTACAGTCGAGCCCATGAGCACCGTACGAGCGGCGGTCTTGGGCGCGGGGTCCTGGGGGACCGCGCTGGCGAAGCTGCTGGCCGACAACGGCCACGACGTCCTCCTGTGGGCGAGGCGGGAGGAGCAGGCCGCCGCGCTGAACGACAAGCGCGAGAACGAGGCCTACCTGCCGGACTTCCCGCTGCCGGACAACCTCCGCGCGACGTCCTCCCTGGAGGAGGCGCTGTCGGGCGCGGAGCTGGTGCTGAGCGTGGTGCCGACGCACGGCCTCCGGCACGTGCTCGGAGAGGCGGGCAAGCTCTTCCCGGAGGGCGCGCCCATCCTGAGCTGCACCAAGGGCATCGAGAACTCGACGCTGATGCTGGTCAGCCAGATCTTCGAGGAGCACCTCCCGAAGGAGCGACACCACCTCTTGAGCTACCTCACCGGGCCGAGCTTCGCCCGCGAGGTCGCCGCCCGCATGCCCACCGCGGTCACCGTGGCGGGGCACGAGACGCGCACCACCGAGCGCGTCCAGGACCTGACCGGCAACCCGTACTTCCGCGTCTACACGACCGAGGACGTGGTCGGGGCGGAGCTGAGCGGCGCGCTGAAGAACGTCATCGCGATCGCGGCGGGCGTGTGCGACGGGCTCGGGCTCGGGCACAACAGCCGCGCAGCGCTCATCACGCGAGGGCTGGCCGAGATCGGGCGGCTCGGCGTGCACATGGGCGCGCACCCGATGACGGTCAACGGCCTCGCGGGCATGGGCGACCTCGTGCTGACCTGCACCGGGGACCTGAGCCGCAACCGCCGGGTCGGCCTCGCGCTCGGCCAGGGCAAGAGCCTCTCCGACATCCTCGGCGGCATGAAGATGGTGGCCGAGGGCGTGCGCACCACCCGCAGCGCCCACGACCTCGCCCAGCGCGAGGGGGTGGAGATGCCGATCACCGCCGCGATGTACCGGATCATGTACGAGGACCAGGACCCGCGAGAGGCCGTCGCCGACCTCATGACGCGCCGCCTCCGCGCCGAGCGCGACGAGTAGCCTCCCGCCCGCTATGTTCAGCGGGCCATGGACGGCGGCTGGCGATCACGGCTGATCTACTGGGGCGTGCTGCCCACCATCGCGGTGGCGGCCGGCGTCCTGGGTTACTACGCGTACCAGTCGGCCGCGCAGTACACGGAGCTCGGCGAGCAGTCGATCGTCCAGTCCACGGTGCTCCTCGTCGACGAGAAGGTCGACCGGGTCGAGCAGCAGATCATCCAGGCCGACAACGCCGTCTTCCACCTCGTGAACCACGACGACCTCGAGACGCTCGAGGAGCGCTGGGTGCCCCTCGCCGAGCGCATCAGCCCGAGCGTGCGCGCGGTCCTGGTCGTGGACGACGGCGGCAACGTGGTCGCGTCGGCCACGCGCGGCGGCCCGCGGGAGCGGCGCGACTTCCTGAAGGTCTTCCTCGAGCGCATCCTGCCCGACCTCGAGCTCGAGCGACGTCGCGTCGGGCAGCTTCGGCACCTCCACCGGAACTACGCCGAGCGGAGCTACCTGATCAGCTACGAGGCGGTCCGCCACCGCGGCCGGCGCTTCTACCTGGTCGCCCACCACGACACCGGCTATTTCGTGCGCCAGGTGTTCCCCTCCCTCTTCGTCACCGAGGAGGGCAGCTACAACGTCGTCGACGAGGACAACCACCGCATCTACGGGCCCAACCTCAGCCGGTCCGGCGACTACCTCGTGGGGCGACGCTTCCCCACCACGCTCTACAACTGGCGCCTCCAGGTGGCGCCCAAGCAGGCGCCGCTCCTCGCCGCGCGGCGGCGCAGCGGCTTCGTGACGGAGGTCGGGCTCATCGGCCTCTCGTTCGCGATCATCCTGCTCGGCGTGCTGTTCCTGATCTACGCCGCGACCAAGGAGAGCCGGCTCAACCAGCTCCGCACGGAGTTCGTCGCCAACGTCAGCCACGAGCTGAAGACGCCGCTCAGCGTGGTGCGCATGTTCTCGGAGATGCTCCTGACCAAGCGCGTGCGCTCCGAGGAGAAGGCGCAGCAGTACCTGGAGATCATCTGCCGCGAGTCGGAGCGGCTGAGCGCGCTCATCGAGAACGTGCTCGACTTCTCCGCCATCGAGCGAGGCAAGCAGTCTTACCAGATGCGTGAGGCCGATCTGCGGGACGTGGTGCAGCGCGCCATCGAGACCTTCCGCTACCGGCTCGAGCGCGAGGGCGTGGAGGTGTTGCTCGAGGAGCGCGGCGACGTGCCGCCGATGCGCTTCGACGAGCAGGCCATCTTGCTCGCCACCATGAACCTGCTCGACAACGCGGTGAAGTACGGCGGGAGCGAGGGGCCCATCGAGGTCACGCTCGAGCGCGGCCGCCGCCACGTCTACGTCCGCGTGCGGGATCACGGGCCCGGCATCCCCGACGGCGAGCACCGGCGCGTCTTCGACCGCTTCTATCGTGTGCGGCGCGACGCCGACACCCGCGGCTCGGGCATCGGGCTCGCGCTGGTGCGCCGGATCGTGGACGACCACGGCGGCAAGTCGTGGGCCGAGAACCACGAGGACGGCGGCGCGGTGGTGACCTTCTCGCTGCCGATCCGCGACTGGGGCGCGGACCCGGTGGAGCCCGAGCGCGAGCCGCCGCCCCGGCCGAGCGTGGCGCCGCCGCCCGACCCGGCGGACGACGAAGACGTGGACGATTCCGACGAGGAAGGCACCGACGGCGAGGCGCCGGCGGCGGCGGAGTAGCCTCCGCGCCGCCGCGCTTGGTATCGTCCCCCCGCATGGCGACGGTCGCCCCCAAGATCCTCCTCGTGGAGGACGATCCCAGCCTCGCGCTGGGCCTGTGCGACACCCTCGAATTCGAAGGTTTCGAGGTCCGTCACGCGCGCACGGGGCAAGAGGGGATCCACGCCGCGCGCAGCGATCACCCCGACTGCATCATCCTCGACCTGATGTTGCCGGACACGAACGGCTACAAGGTCTGCGAGCAGCTCCGCCGCGACGACCCCGTGGTGCCGATCATCATGCTGACCGCGCGCAGCCAGGAGGCGGACAAGATCCGCGGCCTCGACGCGGGCGCCGACGACTACGTGACCAAGCCCTTCAGCGTGGGTGAGCTCGTGGCGCGCATCCGCGCGATCTTCCGGCGCATGAACCGCTCGACCCGGCCGGACGCACCGCTGACCATCGGCGACGCGGAGATCGACCCGACCGCGCAGACCCTGCGGCGGGGTCGGAGCGAGACGAAGCTCAGCTTCTACGAGGTCCAGCTCCTCAAGTTCCTCCACGAGCGCGCGGGCACGCCGGTCACGCGCGACGAGATCCTCGACAAGGTGTGGGGCATCGAGGCCTCCCCCAACAACCGTACGGTCGACAACTTCGTGGTCAAGCTCCGCAAGAAGCTCGAGCCCGAGCCGGAGGAGCCGAGGCACATCCTCACCGTGTACGGCGTCGGCTACAAGCTCGTGACCTGATCCCCGTGACCTGATCAGGGCAGCGCGCCGAAGCCGACCGCGAAGCGGCCCGAGCTGATGTTCGTGCCCATCGCGAAGGGCTCCGTGCCCATCGCGACGAGCAGCGTGAAGTAGCGCGCCTGCGTCGATTGCAGCGCGAAGCCGACCGAGAGCCGCATGCGCTCGACCGCGAAGCCCTCGAAGCCGGCGCCGAAGACGTTCCCCACGTCGGCGAAGACCGAGGCGTCCATCCACGACCAGACGGCGTAGCGCCACGCGACGCCGACGGAGGTCGCGCTCCGCCCGGTGAGGCGCCCCTCCAGGAACCCGGGCATGCGGTCGAGCGGGCCACCGAGCCGGATCTGCTCCGTGAAGGGGACGTCGTGATCGCCGAGCGGCTCGACCGCCTCGACCCGACCGCGGAGCGCGAGCGTGCGATCGGGGCGCACCTCCACCGCCAGCTCCAGCTCCGCGTCGAGGCGGGCCCAGCTGCGCGCGGAGCCGGTCTGCGCGTCCAGGTTCCACTCGCCCCCCAGCTGCGCCCCGACGCCGCTCATGAAGCGCTCGTCTTCTCCGTCCCGGGTGTCGAAGCGGAGCCGCGCGAAGGTCCCGAGGGCGCTGAAGCCGTCGAAGCCGGGCAAGGCCGAGAGCGCGCCGGCGGGTGGGGTCGCGGCCTGATCGAAGGTGGTCTCCTCGAAGCGCTGCACCGAGAGACGCGCGCCCGCCTCGAGGAAGCTCCCGCGCCAGATCCGCTGCCGGCCGGACAGCCGGCTCGAGACGTGCCCGCGCGCGTACCGCACGCGATCCTCCGGCGCGCTGTCCCAGCCGAAGCCATGGAAGATGTTGTCGATGCGCCACCCGCCGCGCACGGCCAGGCCGCCGTCGAAGTCCCCGCCGCGGCTCTCCAGCACCAGCCAACCGCCGAGCCGGTCGAGGCCCCAGGTGTCCGCGCCCACCCGGAAGCGCCCGTCCCCGCCTCGCTCGCGCGCCCAGAAGGTCAGCCCGGCGCTCGGCACGAAGCCGTGGTCGTAGCGCACGTGCGGAGCGAGCCCCCAGCGCCAGCCGTCGGGTTGCAGGTCGGGAGGGTCGAGCGTCGCGCCGTCGATCTGGCTCTGCTCGAGCGTCCGGAGCAGCCAACCCACCGGGAGGCGGATCCCGTACTCCATCACGAGGTGGATCGGGAAGAACAGGACGCGGGGGATCCAGAGGAGATCCTCGGCCGGATCGTGGCGCACGGGGGGGCGGCCGTAGTCGGGGATGGCGCGACGCGGAGGGGGCTGGGCAGCGGGGGCGCTCGGGCTCGCACTTGCGGGCGAGTCCGCAGCCGCGTTCGAGTCCGAGTGCGCATCCGCGTCCGAGTCCGCGTCCGAGTCCGAGTCCGAGTCCGAGTCCGAGTCCGAGTCCGCGTCCGCGTCCGCGTCCGCCTCCGCCTCCGCCTCCGCCTCCGCCTCCGCGTCCGTGTCCGTGTCCGTGTCCGAGTCCGAGTCCGAGTCCGAGTCCGAGTCCGAGTCCGAGTCCGAGTCCGAGTCCGAGTCCGCGTCCGAGTCCGCGTCCGAGTCCGCTTCCGCTTCCGAGTCCGCGTCCGCCTCCGCGTCCGCTTCCGAGTCCGCCTCCGAGTCCGCCTCCGAGTCCGAGTCCGAGTCCGCATCCGAGTCTGGAGCCGCGTCCGGATCGTCGCTGGGCTCGGCTTCCTGCGTCCTTCGCGTCGGCGGGTCAGCCTGGGCGGCGCCCTCCGCGGGCAACACGAACGACACGAGCAACAGACCGAAGGCGAGCGGTGGCGCGAGCCAGAGGAGGCCGCGCGTCACCACGGCGCTCCGTCGTCGCGCAGGCGCTCTAGGCCGTGGACCGCGCCGCCGTAGAGGTGCGCGCGGAGCGGCAGGGGGGTGTCTCGGCCGGGGGTTTGCGTGCGCACGTCGATCGCGAGGTAGCCGACGCCCTCGGGCAGCGTGACGCAGGGGCCGGGGCCGACCTCGAGGGGGGTGGGCGCGCGGGGCGGGTCGCTCGCGACGAGGCGCGCCGCGTACTGGCGGTCCTCGGCCGCGCGGAGGCCCGCCGTCACCATCATGTCCTCGAAGCAGACGCGGCCCGCCTCGCTGCGCGGCCAGGCGAGCGGCGAGAGGCGGGTCAGGTAGCGCTCGAGGATGCGGCGGCGGCGCTCGAGCAGGGTCTCCACGAGGGCGCGGCGCGCGGGCGGCGAGAGCTGCCCGACGGAGACCGCGGCCTGGACGTGCGCGGGCGAGAAGCGCGCGAGGATGCGCGCCATCCAGGCGTCGTCGTGCTCGGTGCGCGCGTCGAAGGCCGGGTTGGGGTAGCCGGGGGCCCATTCGTCCGGGCGAAAGCGCTCCGCGTCGAAGAAGCCGAGCGTCTCGCCCACCCCGCCGCGCCCGTGCTGCCACGGCCGATCGATCGCGCCGAGGGTCACCGCGTCGACGAGCACGTTGCCGAGGTTGAGGTAGTGGTCGTGCTCGAAGCGACGGCTCATGCGCTCGTTGCCGATGGTCACGCCGAAGCAGTCGCCGAAGTCGACGTAGCGGTGCTCGACGAACCCGACGCCGTCGCCGACCTCGTGCCAGACCGCGAGCGTGTTCTCCTGCCGCACGTCGATGTGCCCGGTCCAGGCGGCGAGCAGGTACCCGCCGCGCAGCTCGCGGCGCAGCTCGTGGGGCACGGCGTCGTTCGGGTCCGCCTCGAGCACCCCCGCGTAGTCCCACGGGCCGATCGGCTCGTGTTCGAAGAAGCGGCTCAGCCCGACGCGGAAGCGCCCATCATCGGCCTGACCCGCGCTGCGGAGCACGATCTCGACGTCCGTATCCGTCAGCGCGCGCTCGGCGCCGCTCGTCATCTCCACCCGCGCCTCGGGGTCGAGCTGCAGGTCCTCGCGCCGCACCGAATGCACGCGGTTGCAGGGCGTCGAGTAGCCCGCGGCCCAGTAGAGCGCGGCGCCGATCGCGTCGGCCGCGCTGGCCCGCTCCGGCTGGAGCTCTCCGTCGGTCTTGAGCAGGTAGCGCACCCCATCGGCGTCCTCGATGGTGAGCCCGGGGTGAGAGCCGTCCGGCTTGCCGCCCACGACCCGCCACGGCGTGGGGACCGCGGGCTGCACTTCGTCGCAGGCCGCGCGCGCGACGTCCATCGGGTCGAGCTGGTGACGTCCCATGCGATTGTGGAACCAGCTCGAGTCGGGGACCTCGTCCCACGCGTTGACGTT
The DNA here is from genome assembly GCA_040218145.1 of Sandaracinaceae bacterium. Taxonomy (GTDB): domain Bacteria; phylum Myxococcota_A; class Polyangia; order Polyangiales; family Sandaracinaceae; genus JAVJQK01. Next base: position 239,415 of record JAVJQK010000007.1, read on the forward strand.
CACCGCCTCGACGTCGACGGGCAGGGTCCAGACCTCGGAGGCCGGGCGCAGGATGAGGTGATCGACGGCGTCCCCCCGCCACGAGACGTAGCGGACCGGCGGCCGGGGCGAGAACGGCGCGCGGTCGTCGTCCTCCCACACCACGGGGCGCTCGGGCATGCGCACGAAGCCGCGCCCTCCGCAGGCGGTCAGGCAGAGGCCGAAGCAGAGAGCGCTGCGAGCGAGGCGCGTCATTCGCTTCTGCATTTAGACCCGGCCGACGGAACCCAAGCAAGACGTCAGCGGCGCGCGGACTGCCAGCGCTCGAAGAACGCCCACTCCGCGTCGCCGCGACGCACCCCGAAGGCGAGCTCGAAGCGCGCGGACGGCACGAGCGCGGTGGGCACCTCGAAGCGCACGCGGCGCGGGCCGTCGCGGGTCCCGCGGAGGGTCATGACCTGGGTGTCCGAGGCCTCGGGGCCGCTCCGGATGCGCGCGTAGAGCTCCCACCGGGTCGAAGCGAGGTCGGGCTGGTCTCGGGCAGGCAGGTCTCGGGCAGGCAGGTCGCGGTCGAGCCGCGCCTCGATCGTCAGCCGCCCGCCTTCGCGCGAGGTGACCCCACCGGAGAGGCGCGGGATCTCCGCCACCGCCTCCGCGTGCTCCTCCACGAGGGCCCGCGCGGAGGCCACGAACGCCGCGTCCACCGCCTCCAGATCGCACCCGATCCGGCCGAGCAGCTCGTCCCAGAGCACGCGCGGCGCCACCCCGCTCGCGAGCTCACCTCCGCTCTCCCGGAGCGCCGCGCCCACGGCCCGCTCCCCGCAGCGCGACACCAGCGCCTCTGTCCAGAGCTCCCCGAGCGGATACACCAGCGTGGTGTCGTACCGCGCGCGCAGGCGGTCGTCGTCCATCAGGTCTTCGGGGCGCATGCGGTGCCGCGCCCAGGTGACCGCGCCGATCAGCCGCGCGCGCCGCCGCGCCTCGGGCCCGGGCACGACCTCGTACGCGAGCCACTCCGCCGAGCCCTCCGAGAAGAAGCGCATCGCGCGCCCGTGCCGGCCCGTGCCGCGCTGGCTGATGCGCTGCTGGAGCGCGTGCGCGGTCTCGTGCGCGAAGGTGCGACGCAGCCGCGTGAAGTCGTCCTCCTGCACGATCCCCACCCGGATGTGCGTCCAGCTCGCGATGCCGAGGTGGTCGGCGCTGACCTCGGTCAGGTCCGCGATCAGGACCGGGCCCGGGTCGGCGTCCAGCAGGCGCCGCAGCTCCGCGTGCATCGCGTCGGCGCCGCCCATCAGCCGCTCGGCCCGCGCGCGGTGGCTGACCGGGTAGGTGTAGACGAAGCGCTCCGTGCGCGCCTCGGCCGTCTCGAGCGAGGGGGCGGCGCGGGGCTCGTCCTCCGTCTCCTCGGGCGCGTCGTCCCGGTCGACCGCGAGCACCGCGAGCACCAGCAACACGAGCAGGGTCAGCGCGCCGCCGCAGCCGATGGCGAGCTTGCCCAGGATCGTCGCCCGCGCTCGCTCGAAGCCCTTGGAGACGCGATCCCCCGGGCCGAGCCAGGCGAGGGCCGCGGCGAGCAGCGCGAGCAGCGCGAGCGCGAGGTGCACCGCGAGCGGCCCCCAGGGCACGACGAGCGCGGTCCCGTCGTAGCGGGCGTCGAGGAGCGACGCGGGGTTGATCCACGCGGCGGGCGGAAAGAGGTTCTCCAGGATCGAGCCGAGCATCAGGAGCAGCGCGTAGGGCAGCAGCCCGAAGAGGCGGAGCACCGACGCGAGCAGGCCGTGCGCGTAGACGATGAAGGCGAAGACCACCTGCATGCCCAGGTGCGAGAGCGCGAGCGAGGCGCGCCAGTGACCGCCCCGGATGGACTCGTCGTTCAGGCTCCCCTGCAAGCCGTCCGTCACGGTCAGGAGCGAGAGCGCGGCGGTGATCACCGCCATGCCGGCCAGCACCTTCGCAATGAAGATGGACGACGGGCGCACGGGCAGCGCGCGCAGCAGCGCGATCGTGCCCTCGTCGTGCTCCCTCGGGAACGCCGCGTAGGCGACGCTCACCACGAGCGGGATGGCGATCCAGCCGAAGCCCGCGCCCTCCCCGGCGCGCAGGTAGCTCGCGATGTCCTCCCACGTCGACTGGTCGAGCAGCTCGGTCAGCGGGCGGTAGAGCACGTCGCCGCTGAAGACGACGCAGGCCACGAGGAAGAGCGGCCAGAGCGCGGCCAGCTCCTTGCGCAACAGGGCGCTCACCGGACCGTCCTCCGCGACGCGTGCAGGCGCAGCCACCCGCCGAGCGCCGCGCGCTCCACGCCCACGAAGACCCGGTCGCCGGGGCCGTAGCGACCGAGCACCACGCGCTCGTCCAGCTGCCCGCAGGGCGCCTCCTCCCGGTCGAGGGCCTCGCGCTCGAGCGGCAGGTCGAACGGTCCGAGCGCCGCGTGGAGGAGCACGCAGGTCTCCTCGTCGCCGCCGATGGCGCGCGCCCGGACGCCGCGCAGCCCCCCGTCGCGCTCCACCTCCACCTCCGCGCGCATCCGCTCGAGCCCCGCCTCGAGCGGCGCGAGCCGGGCGCGCCAGGCGGCCTCGAGCGCGTTTGCGTCGACCCCGGTGTGGTCGGCCATGCGCGCCTCGACCGGCTCGATGCGGGTGGCGATCACCTCGACCGGCGGCCACGCGGGCGGCCCGAGCACGTCGCGCACGAACGCGCGCAAGGACGCCGCGTCGGCCTCGGCCGCGAGCGCCTCGAACGCGGTCCAGGCCCAGGCGTCGGCGGCGGGGGCCCCGAAGCGCTCCTCGAGCCGCTGCCGCTGGCGGAGCGAGCCGAAGCGAGGCGCACGCTGCCGCGCGAGCCAGGCCGCGCGCCTCGACCACTCCGGCGGCGCGTCGGCCGATACGAGGTGGTGGCTCAGCCCCACCAGGACCCAGACGCGCGGCTCGTGACGCGCCCTCCCCTCGGTCGCCTTCTCGATGGCTCGCGCCAGCGTGAACGCGCGGAAGCGCGCCGTCTCGAACCCGGGGTGCGGCCACGCGGCGCGGACCAGCACGCCCGGCTCGTCCTCGTCGAGCGGCTCGTGCTCCACCTCGGAGGGCCCGAGATCCGCGCGCGGCGCCACGAACACGGGCCCGAGCGCCTCGAGGCCGAGGAGGTCGGCCGCGCGCGACAGATCGTCGTCGAGCGTCGCGGCGAGGAGCGCCGCCTCCGCCGCGTCTCCCTCCCCGTGCAGCACCGACACCCGCCCGTGCCGCGCGACCGTCTCGCTCTCGAACACGAACGCGTCGGGCGGGCGCTCGAGATCCAGCACCTCCAGGATCACGAGGACGAACGCGAAGCCGAGCGCGATGCCCGCCTTCTGGCGGAGGCTCATCGGCGCCGACAGCCCCTCCAACAGCCGCCCCTCCCGGCCCGCGCCGAGCCAGAAGCCGAGGGCGACGAGCGCCGCGGCGAGCGCTGAGGTCCCGGCCAGCGCTCCCCACGGCGGGGCGAGCCGCTCGAGCACGAAGGTCTCGTCGACGAGCGCGAAGGGCCAGAAGCGCGAGAGCGCGACGTCCGTCGACGTGCCCAGGAAGATGAGCCCGAGGCCGAGCCCCAGATACAGCGGGAAGCGCCAGCGCCCGAAGAGACCCAGCGCGAACAACACGCTCCAGAGCGCGACCGCGAACACCTCCGTCCGCACCATCACCAGCGCGAGCCACGCGTGGGTGACCGGCTCGCGCAGCGAGGCGACGAGCCCCGTCACGACGAGCGAGGCCCCGGCCGTGAAGCCCACGAGGGCGAGCCCGAGCAAGTACTTGGTGAGCAGCACCTCCCAGCGGTGGATGGGGAGCGACGTCAGGAAGGTGTGCGTCGGGCTCGCGTACTCGCGCACCACGAGGCGGTGACCGAGCGCCATGCCGAAGAGCGGCAGGAAGATGCGCACGAAGCTCGCGTGCGCCTCGAGCATCGTGATCGTGCGCGGGCCGACCTCGGTGCCGAGGAGCAGCAGCCCCCCGATCATCGCGAGGAAGGCGAGCACCGCGGCGATCACGGCGCCGTGCTGCTGGAGCTCCTTCGAGAGCAAGGTGAGGATGCGATCCACGGCCCGCGTCTCAGGTCCGGACCATCTCGATGAACGTCTCTTCGAGCGGCATCGACTCGAGCGCGACCGGGCCCAGCGGCGTCCAGTCCGCGTGCGCCGACTCGAGCGTGATCCGGCGCTCGCCGCGGAAGGTTCGATCCCCGAGGACGCGGAAGCCCTCGGGCGGGGCGAGGAGGATCGGCGGCGGCTCGAGCCCGCGCCAGCAGCGCACGCGGGCCGCGAGGTCCGAGAGCGATCCCTCGTAGCGCGCGCGCCCTCCGTCGACGATGCACACGCGGTCCGCGACCAGCTCGACCTCGTCGATGAGGTGGGTCGAGAAGAAGGTGGTGCGGCCGGTGCGCTCGGCGTCCTCCCGGATCCGCTCGAGCAGCTCGCGGCGCGCCACCGGGTCGAGCCCCGCCGTCGGCTCGTCCAGGATGAGCAGGGGCGGCCGGTGGCCGAGCGCGAGGGCCAGGGCGAGCTTCATCTTCATCCCGCCCGAGAAGCCGCCCACCGCGCGGTCGAGCGGGAGGGCCTGCTCGACGCAGGCGCGCTCGAAGACGTGCGCGTCCCACGTCGGATAGAAGCCGCCCACGAAGCGGCCGAGTCGCCGCGCGCTCATCCACGGATAGAACGCCTGCTCCTGCGCCACGTAGCCGATGCGCTGACGCAGCCGCACCGGGGCGCCGCGCGTGCTCTCGCCGAAGAGCTGGACCTCCCCCGCGCTCGGCTTGGTGATGCCCATGAGGATGCGGATGGCGGTGGACTTGCCCGCGCCGTTGCGGCCCAGGAACCCGTAGACCTCGCCCTCCCCGACGGAGAGGCTGAGCCCCTCGAGCGCCCGGACCCTCCCGTAGCGCTTCTCGAGGGATCGCATCTCGAGGATGGAGCCAGTCATGCCAGCGCAGTCATGTCAGCGCAGTCACGTTTCAGCCCTGGGCCAGGAGGCCCCCCGCGAGGAACCGCATGATCTCCTCGGTCAGCCCCTCGGCGTCGGCGTCGATGCGGCCCTCGACCGTGTCGACCAGGACCTCCTTCAGCCCCCCGAGCCCGACCGCGACCATCACCCGCCGGTCCCCGGCGCGCACCATGCCCAGCGCTTGCCCTTGCTCCAGGCTCTCGTCGATCAGCGTGCGCAGGCCCTGGTAGAAGCCGTGCAGCTTCTCGTCGAGCTCCGGGTCCAGCCCCGTCGCGTCGAAGAGCGCGAGCTTGACGATGGTCGGCTCCGCCAGGCACTGCTCGACCACGCGGCGGACGTTGGCCCGCAGCTGCACCACGGGCGGCGGCGCGTCGGGCCCGAGCTCGATGCTCCGGACGCACTGCCCGATGGCGAGCAGGAAGCGGTCGACGAGCGCCTCGAACACCGCGCGCTTGTCGTCGAAGTAGAGGTAGAAGGTGCCCCGCGCGACCGACGCCTTGACGGCGATGTCGTCGATCGTCGCCGCCTGAAATCCCTTCTCGACGAACACGTCGCGCGCCGCATCGAGCAGCTCCAGGCGGCGCTCCTCCTTGGACTTCCTAGCGCGCATCTCACCCCCACTCCCGTCGCCTGGCCGGCGGGACGGGTCCCATCCGCGGCCGGTCCCTCATCGACAATACACCGGCATTTCCTCTTCGCGCCCACCCGCGGCTGGGCCCCGTCGCGCTCGGCCATGCTCGGTCCGAGGCTGTGAGATGCGCGCTGGCCAACTCGGCCGGAGCGTATCACTCCGCGCAGGAGTCGATACCCTCGATCCACGCGCCGATGAGCGCGCTCCCCTCGTCGTCGATCTCGCGCGTGGCGAGCGGCGGCATGCGGAAGTACCCGGGCGTGACCATGCGCATCCACATCGTCGAGCGGTCCGGGATGCCCGGCACGAGGACACGCTGCTCCTCCCAGACGTCCCAGCCCCAGAGCCGGCCGAGGGGCTCGGCGTCGCAGGTGTTCGTGGCCGCGAAGGGCACGGAGTAGCGGAAGTCCATCTGCGCGCGCGTCGGCCCGCCTGCGCGGTGACAGCCCGAGCAGTTGGCGTGCAGGTAGGCGCGGGCGCGCGAGGCGAGGGGCGCGTCCCCGAACGGATCGGGCAGCGCCTCCTGGCGCGCGGTGAGCGCGTCGAGCTCCTCGATGTCCGGCACGAAGTAGTCGTGCTCGAGGAGCCACGCGAGCTGGTCCTCGGGCCCGTCTCCGTAGTCGACCGCGCCGCCGAGCTGACCCACCTCCGGCCCGAGCGCGAAGCCGGCCGCCTCGGTGTGGCACTCCATGCACTGCGCGCGGCTCGGGTAGATCCAGCGCGTCCCGTTCGGGAGCGTCTCGGAGCTCTCCCCCTCGAGGAGCTCCGCGTCGGTCTGCGTCTCGTTCCAGCGGTAGGAGTAGCCGGCCCAGCCCGCCTCGGTGCGCATGAACAGGCGCGTCTCGTGAAGCCGGTCCTCGAAGCCGAACGTCTTGATGAGCACGGTGCCCACCGGGAAGAGGAGGTCGCCGTCCGGCCCGACCTGGACGCGCCGATCGTCCGGCAGCGCGAGCCAGCGCCCCTTGTCGGCGCCGTCCGACCAGAGCCGCGCGGTCGGCTCGAAGGGCACCACGCCGGGCGCCACCTGCCGCGGGTCCTCGGGGTCGAAGCAGCCCGTCTCCGAGAGCAGGCGCGGAAAGGTGCTGGGCTCCGGCGGCGGCGCGGCCTCGAGGCGATAGATGCCGCCCTCGTTCCCCATCATGTCGAAGCGCAGCACGTAGAGGTAACCCTCCCGGTCCTGCTGCATCGAGACGATGAACCACTGACCCTCCATCTCGAGGCGCGTCGGCGGGTCCTCCACGCCGAGCTCGATGCTCCAGATCTTGCCGAGCTGGTAGTCGGCGTAGAGGTAGCGCCCCTCGAGCCCCGGGATGTCGTCTCGGCGGTAGCGGAACCCGGCCGTGACCGACTTCCCCTCGCTGTGGTCGTACTCGACGATGGGATCGATGAACGACGGGTCGTCGCAGGGATCCTCGAGGAAGCAGATGGTCCCCTCCCGGAGCGGCCAGCCGTAGTTCCCCCCCGCCTGGAGCAGGTCGATCTCCTCGACCGCGTCTTGCCCGACGTCGCCGACGTAGATGTCGCCGGTCTCCGGGTCGACGGTGAAGCGCCACGGGTTGCGGAAGCCGTACGCGTAGACCTCGGGCGCGCCGTCGACCCCGTCCGCGAACGGGTTGTCGGGCGGGATCGAGTAAGGCGTGCCGCGCTCCGCGTCGGGCCCGGAGACGTCGAGCCGCAGGATGCTGCCGGGGAGCGTGTGCGGGTTCTGACCGTTCGTCTCCGTCTGCTGCCCGTCGCCCACGGAGTAATAGAGGTAGCCGTCGAGCCCGAAGATGGCGTGGTTGCCGTTGTGGAAGCGGCTCTGCGGGATGTCGAGCAGCACCAGCTCGCTGTCGCGGTCGAAGGTGCCGTCCGCCTGCCGCGTGAAGCGCGAGAGGCGTGAGGCGAAGCGCCCCGTCCCCGTGGGCGGGATGGCGTAGACCGCGTAGAGGTAGCCGTTCGTGCCGAAGTCGGGGTCCAGGCTGAAGCTGGCGAAGCCGTCGCCCTCGCTCTCGATGTCGCTGAGGTCCAGGACGAGCTCGACGCCGCTCTCGTCGGGGTCCGAGGAGAACGCGTAGATCTGCCCGCTCAGCCGCGAGACGAACCACTCGCTCGGGTCGGCGGGAGACTGGTCGAGCTGGGTGAGCCCGCGCAGCTGCTCGGGCGAGAACCCGACGTGCTCGAAGGCGCGCACGGGCCGCACCCGATCGGCGGAGGGCGGCGCCTCGATGGCGTGACAGGTCTCGTTGGAGGGGCGGTTCGGGGCGGGCGGGAACACGCCGCCGCCGTCATCGCCACACGACGCAAGCATTGCGCAGGCGCACAACCAGATTCGCGAGGTTCGTCGGGTCATCTCAGCTCGAAATAGGCAGGGAAAGCGGACGCATCACCCTAGCACGGGGCCCGAACCGTCCCAGGCAAGCGCGGGTGTGGCATCGAGCCGCGACACAGCTGCCTCGCGCACGGCCGATGCGACGTCGGATCCGCGACGGTACGGGCTTTGCCATGTCCCCGGAGCACGGAGGAGGAAACTGAGATGCGGACCTCGATGATGTGCTTTGCCGCGACGCTGCTCGCGATGGCTTGTTCCCCAAAGGACGACATGGACGCGGGGGCTTCGACCCGACGCGACACCGCCGTCCCGATCCCCGACGACGGGGGTCTCATCGGCGACGGAGACCTGCCGATCAACTGCGCCGACGAGACGGGGTGGTGTCCCTGTCGAGAGGAGATGAACGGCCGCTCGTACTACCTGTTCTGCATCGCGGCCGCGACGCAGGAGAGCGCGGCCGAGACCTGCGGACGCATGGGCTACCAGCTCGCCAAGATCGACGACGCGACCGAGCACCAGTGGGTCTGGGACACGGCGGTCGACCACGAGGACGCCGAGGGTGACTGGTGGATCGGCCTCGACGACAAGGCGACCGAGGGGAGCTTCGTGTGGGCGGACGGAACCCCGCTCGGCGAGTACGCGCCCTGGGGCCCGGACCAGCCGGACGACAACGCCAGCAACCCGAGCCAGGGTGAGGACTGCGTGCACCTGTCGGGCATGGACGAGGGCGCCTTCAACGACCTCGACTGCGAGGCCGACTACCTCAACTTCGTGTGCGAAGCGCGGCTCTGAGAGCCCGCGACCCATCACGAGCGCCCGAGCGTGAGCCCCCCGATGGGCTCGCGCTCTCGCGCGTTTCGGGGAGGCCCCCGTCGTGAGACGATGCGGCCGTGCGCACCTTCGCTCTCTTGTCGTTGCTCGGGCTCGCTGCGCCGGCGCATGCCCAGGAGGCCGACCCGACTCCCGAGGCGGCCGCGCGCGTCGACTTCGAGCGCGGCGTGGCCGCAATGGAGAGCGGCGACCCGTCGGCCGCCGTGCGCGCGTTCGAGGCGTCCTTCGCCGCCCTTCCCTACCTCGCCACCGCCTACAACCTCGCCATCGCATACGAAGCGGTCGGCCAGCGCGCGGACGCGGCGAACCTGCTCGATCGGATCCTCGGCGGCGAGCTGGGCGCGCTCGGCCCGGCCGAAGCCCGCGAGGCCCGCGACGTGTACGACGCCGTGCGCGCCCACGTGGGCACGGTGACGCTCCGGGTCGAAGGCGCCGAGGCGGCCTGGGTGCGCGTCGACGACGCCCCCGAGACCCGCCCCGCGGGCGCCGAGCCTCTCTTCATCGCGCTCGACCCGGGTCACCACGTCGTGCACGTCGGCGCGCCCGGCCATCGCCCGCGTCGCCTCTTGGTGCGCGCCGAGCTCGGAGTCGACAACGCGCTCCGGGTCCGCTTCGACACCCGCGCCATCGGCACTCTGCGGGTGACTGTCCCCCACGAACAGAGCGCGCGCGTCGAGATCGTCGGCGTCGCCACTGGCCCGAGCCCGCTCGAGCACGACCTGCCGGCCGGGGTCTACGAGGTCGGGCTCGTCGAGCGCCCGGCGTCCCGCCGCTCCGTGAGCGTGGAGCCGGGCGCCTTGCGCGAGGTCTCGCTCCAGCTCGGCGGCGGCGACGAGGTCCTGATCGGTGTGCTGGTCGGAGCCGCGGCGCTGGCCGTGGCGGGCGCCGTGACGGGGGTAGTGGTGGCGACGACAGAGAGCGACGCGCCGCTCGAGGAGCCTGTGTTCGGGATCATCGCCGCGCTGTCCTTCTAGTCTAGCCAGGCACTCCCCCTGCTAGAGTGACGGCGTGGGGAAGCTCGCCCGCAGTCGATTCACCTTCCCCGAGTACGTGGCGCTCGAGGAGACCGGGCTCGGCACCTACCCCGACGCGTCGGTAATCTGCGACCGCTTCGAGGCCGACCCCGAGGATCCCAAGGGACACACGGCGATCAACCCGACCGTGCTCGTGGAGGTCCTCAGCCCGTCCACCGAGGCGTACGACCGCGGCGAGAAGCTCGACCACTACCGGCGCATCCCGTCCCTGCGCGAGGTGCTCCACATCGCCCACGACGCGGACGCGTCGAGCTCTGGCGCCGCAGCGCGGGAGACTGGACGCTCACGCGCGTCGAAGACGGCGAGCAAGTCCCGCTGGAGAGCCTCGGCTGCTCGATCGGCGTGACGGAGATCTATCGCGACCCGCTGTCGGGTTGATCGAGACTCAGCCGCAGGAGGGGAAGCGGCGTGCGACGCCGTTCACGGCAGACGAGAACCGTGCTGTCGGTCGCCGCCACCACGTCTCGCGGCGTGACCAGCTCGATGTGCTCGGCCAGCCCCCTCGCCACGAGCGAGGCTCTAATGGAACGCAAGTCCATGCGCTGTCATCGGCAGCAGGGTTCGATAGCTCCGTGGTGGCGCGCCACAGAGGGCCCAGCCGGCGAAGCCCCCACGTGGGGGCCGCTCCCCGGACCCACGCATACCGTACTCCGCCAGCTCCTCCCGCACCCCGCTCCCGATCGACACTCCTCGCAGCGCCACCCGCAGCGCCTGCTCGGCCGTCGTCTCGGCACCCACGTGGGGGCGCGCTTGGTCCACCAGCCGACGCGCCTCCTTCTCCTTGAAGCTGAGCGCCTTCAGCATCTGGAACACCTCGGCCAGCACGCGCGCCTTCTTCGGCTCCACCTTCGGCGAGCCGTACCCAGACCCATCTGGGTGTTCGAACACGAAGCCCGCGGACCAGGTGCCGCGGATGACGACCTTTCCCTCGTGCGCGATCCCGTGATGGGTCGAGCAGAGCAGGATGAGCCGCTCGGGGTCGTGGCTGCCGCCCTCGGACTTCGGGTCGCAGTGGTGCACATCGCAGCTCGTGTTCTTGCATCCAGGCACCGCGCACACGCCGCCGTGCCGACGCACCACCGCGCGGCGCACGGCGGGCGGGATCACCTGGCTCGCCCGCTCGTAGCCGGCTGAGATGTCGACGCGGCCGATGACCTGCGCGTCGCACTCGGCCATCTCCACCACCTCTGGCCCCACCGGAACCTGCTCGCCGTTCGCGTCCTGCGTGGCGGCCTTGCAGCACTCGCACACCGTCAGCGCGATCTGGTGCCGGCTCCGCGTCTCGTCCGCGCCGCCGCCGCCCGATAGCGCGCTCGAGGCGAGGAGCTCGATGAACGCGTCGTCGTCCAGGTGCGTGCCGCCGCTCTCCTTGCGCAGCACGTCCCGCGCTTGCCGCAGGAGCGCGTAGGCCGAGGGCGACAGGTTCAAGGTGACCCGCTTGCGCTCGAGCTCGGGCCGCGTCGGATCGCTCGGCCGGTCGCCGGGCTTCTTGCCCGACGTCATGCGCTCGATCTGCGACGCCGTCTTGCCCTCGGCGACCTCGAGCCACTCGGCCTCCGTCTCCGCGTCGGCCACCCGCGTCAGCTCGCGCACGGCGGAGTAGACGAGCTCGCCCGCCGCAAACGCGGCGCTGAGCTTCGGCAGCTCGTCGAGCCGCATCGCGACACGCACCCGCTCCTCGGTCCCCCGGCCCGAGCAGCCGAACCAGCGCTCGGCGTACTCGCGGAAGCTGGCGAAGCCGTAGAGCTCGTGAACCTTCAGCCGGAAGCCGCAGAGGAACCACTGACAGAGCTCGAAATCGCTCGCCGCGCGCAGGCGCCCGAGCTTCCTCAGAGTCTCGTCGGCCACCTGGCGAGAGGTGTCGGCCGACGGACCATGTTCGATGAACGCCCCCATGCAAGGCACTTAGCATGAACACGCGTTCCCGCAAGTCCTTTATGCCTCTACATGCACTCTTTTTTTTCCATGAATGTGACTGCCCAACAGCGACTCAGCTCGCCACGCTCGGCACGTCAGCTCGCCGAGGCGCGAGACGTCTCGCCGCAGCGGTGCAGCGCCCAGCTTCTCCGTTGTCGATGCATGCGCTGGACCCCCCTCGCAGCCGGCGTCCGCCACCACTCCGTCCGCCACTCCCGCCGATCCGCCCCCGCAAGTACCCGAGATCACGTGCGCGAGCTCTGGATCGAGCCTTGCTCGATACGCCGTCGTGCCCTCGCCGCGCTACATCGAGCCCAACGCGACCTACGCGATCTGCCGCCGGATCGAGGGGCGCCGATTCCTTCTGAGGCCGGACAGCAAGCTGACGGCGCTCTTCGTCTACCTGCTCGCGCTCTGCGCGGCGAAGTTCGGCGTGACCGTGCACATGGCGACCGTGATGAGCACGCACTTCCACCTCGTCGTGACGGTGCCGAACGGGAACGTCAGCGAGTTCATGCACGCGCTCGACACGCACCTGGCGTGCGCGATCCAGGTGCTCCGCAGATACGTGGTCGGCGTGGTCTGGGCGCCCGGGCAGCTGACCATCGTGCAGCTGCACACCGCGGAGGCGGTGGCCCACCAGATCGCCTACGCGATGGTGAACCCGACCGCCGCGGGGCTGGTCTGGAGGCCCGAGCAGTGGCCCGGGCTGAACCCTACGCTCGAGGAGCTCGGGCGGAGGACGCTCTCGGCGGGGAAGCCCGACTTCTACTTCACCGGGAAGAAGTGGGCGGAGGCCGGGTCGGTGAAGCTCGAGCTTCCGATGCAGTGGTTCGCGGACGAGCAGGAGGCCCGAGCGGCGATCGCGCAGGAGCTCGAGGCGCAGCTCGCCGAGGCGCGGGCGGAGATCCGGGCCCGCGGGTGGAAGGTCATGGGGCCGACTCGGGCGCGGAACGTCTCGCCGTATCGGAGGGCGAAGACCTTCGAGGCGCGCGGCACGCTGCGGCCGCATGTGGCCGCGGGACCGGGGCAGACCGAGGCGCGGATCGCCGCCATCGAGCAGCTGGTGGAGTTCCGCGAGAAGCACCGTGAGGCGAAGCGGCGCTGGTGTGCGGGCGACCGGGACGTCGTGTTCCCGCGCGGCACATACTGGATGGTCAAGCATCACGGCGCCCGCGTGGAGCCGTTCCCGTAGCTCCGGCCCTATCGCGCGACCTTTTGACCGACCTCAGCGGCCTTCGGGGCGCTGGGGTGCGTGCGGTCCGTCGCGGGGAGTGCCGTGAGGGGGCTCGCGGCGGCATCCTGAGG